>CAZUJO010000190.1:0-5442 GCA_964619995.1 uncultured Leptospiraceae bacterium | reverse complement strand
TCTTCGGCAGCTGTCTTGATTCTGTAGTTGGATCCGTCCTGCGACACAATGCCCGTGATGATCTTTCCATTTTTCAAAAGCACGCGCATCACCGGCTTTTCGCCTGCCGGTTTTTCCGCGGGCACGGCCTCTCCGCGCATCATCTTCAGCCATTGTCCAAATTCCGCCTGACGTTCCTTCGTCATGGGAGCCTGCGTCACGTCGGCCTTCGCCATTGCGATGTCGTCTTTCAACGATTCGCGCTGCGAAAGCGCTCTGCGGCTCTCATCGATGATGAAAGCGGACAACGCTCCCTCTTTGCGTTCGCCCGCCCGCCGGTCGAGCTCTGCGAAGAAAGCAGAATTGCCGTCGGAAGACGTGAGTTTGATTTCGGCAGAAGCGCCCGGCTCAAGAACCTGGGCATCGATCGTGTAAAGCTCAGGAATGCTGACGGTCAATCGCTGCAATTCATCGCTGGAAAGCTGTCTCTGCACTACTTCCGAATAGAGAGCCGCGCCGGTGCGGATCTCGGCCTTTCCGTCGAGAAGATCCACTTTGACGCGCGCAGCGTCGCTGCGATCAACGCTGATCTTTGTACCGAGAATCGCGACACTCGAACCGGGAACATCAATCTGCAGCCCCTGTCCTGCCCTCTTGTCCGCATCGAGAATGACCTGGCCTTTTTCAAGAATGACGTGCAGCGCATCAGGCTTCGAATCAAAAGAGATTCGCGAACCGGGCAGAATTTCAACGGCCACATTGCCGCCCTCGTTCAGACGAATGCTGCACGCTGAGCCGGGTCCGCTTTCAATGTCTTTGCCAACGCTTGCGCCGGCCTGCAGTTCCTTGCCGCCCGACGTGCACCGGCCGTGCGGGAAAACTAGCGTGCGCTTTGAGGATTCAAAAAGACCGCAGTGTGCGCTGGCGGCACACACCGCCGCAAGCAGACCATAAGACCATTTTCCCATAAACCAATACTCCGGTTCGGAATCTCAGGATGATTCCCTGATCGAGACTACCGCTTCCTGCGGCAGGATAGGACATGCGACGATCTTTTTTTTGCGCGCGGGACGAATTTTCGATCTCAGATAAAATCGAGAACTACGACTGCAATGTCATCGGCCACGCGTTCCGCCCCTCCGGACCATTCCGTGACGAGGTCCACGAGGGACTGCGCGAACGCCTCGGGTCCGAGTTCATGGTGAGCCGCTACGAAATCGCGGAGGCGCGTTTCCCCGAAGTTCTCATCCTCACGGTTGGGCGCTTCGTAGAGTCCGTCCGTATACATTACGATTCGATCCCCGGGCTCAAGGCCGGCGTCTGCCACTTCAAACTCCGGCGAATCAAAGACACCGAGCAGCCTGCCGCGCGGCCGAAGAATCTCAAGTCGCGCTTCGCGCTTCCGCCACAACAGGAGCGCAGGATGACCTGCGTTTGCAATGATGAGATTCCTGTTTTCCGTATCGAGCAGAACGTAGCATGCAGTTACGAATTCGTTTCCTGTGTTTCCGAGCAGCGTGCGGTTCATGTCTTTCATCAGCTGCGCCGGATCCGTATGATGCGCCTTCTGCATGGAAAATGCAGTCTTAACGACCGATGTCAGCATCGCGGCCGGAACGCCGTGGCCGGAAACATCTGCTATGAGCACGCCGAGACGCGTTTCGGACGGGCTGAAATCGTAAAAATCTCCTCCGACCGACTGCATGGAGCGGTACTGCACGGCAATCTGGAGACCTGCAACTTCCGGGAGTTTCGAAGGCAGAAGCGAACGCTGCATCTCCGTTGCCAGCTTTAGTTCATTGTGCAGGGCGGCGAGCGCTGACTGCGAACCCGCAGCCGCCTTGAGTTCTACCATGGTTCGCACGCGTGCGATCAGCTCGCGCGGCTCGAAGGGCTTCGCAAGATAGTCGTTGGCTCCGCTTTCCAGGCCCGTCACGACATCTGTGATTCTGCTTTTCGCAGTGAGCAGGATGATCGGAAGTTCACTGGGCGAATAACGTCTGCGAATCTCCCTGCACACTTCGTAACCGGAAAGACCTGGCATCATCACATCGAGAAGGACAACATCACAGGGCGGCCTTGATTCGAGGATCTTCAATGCCTGAGCGCCGTCCGATGCTTCGTTCACAATGTATCCGCGAAGCTCCAGATGATTTCTGAGGACGCGCAGATTGATCGGATCGTCGTCGACGATGAGCGCATGAAACGGAGCGTTTTCAGATCCGGCGGCCGGCGGATGGGCCGACACAAAAGGTTCAAGGGCCGGATCGTCCGGACGCATCGCATCGTCCGCGGATACGAGCGCCTGCATCGGCGGGAGCTCAAAATCTCCGCGCGAAGAGGAAGCCTGGACCGGAAGATCTGCTTCTGCCTGCTTCGCGCTCCAAACGGGCAGCGTGAATGAAAAACGCGATCCGCGTCCGGGGGTCGATTCGACGGTGATTCTGCCGCCCATCATCTCTACGAGCTTTTTAGAAATGGAAAGCCCCAGTCCCGTTCCGCCGTATTTTCTCGCCACCGATCCATCTGCCTGCGTGAAAGACTCGAAGATCATTTCCTGGCGCGACTCGGGGATTCCGATTCCCGTATCTTCCACGCAGATTTCGACCATGTCGCCCGCAGCTCTTGAGAAAACGCGAACACTGCCCCGCTCCGTAAACTTCAGAGCATTTCCGGTCAGGTTGTGCAGGATCTGTTCGACCCTGTCCTCGTCGGCGAAAACAGGAGGAAGGATCGATCTTTCGTGGATCAATGTGACTTCTTTCGCCGCAAGGGGGCGCGTGATTTCAACGACCACTTCGATGACCGCCGAAACATCGACGGCCGACCTGCGCAAAACCACATCGCCGTGCTGCATGCGGGAAAAGTCCAGAAGATCGCTGACGAGCGAGGCCAGCCTGCGCCCGCTCGAAACAACAAGGCGCAGATTCTTCTCTGCCGCAGTTCCGAGGTTTCCCGCCGCGCCCTCAATCAGAGACTCGGCAATTCCGATGATGCCGTTCAGCGGCGTACGAAGCTCGTGCGAAGTGTTCGCGAGAAATTCATCTTTCAGAGTGTCGAGTTCCAATAGGTCTGCGTTCTTCTTCTCAAGCTCTCCCGACAGAAGCTCAACGCGCTCGAACGCACGCGAAAGGAGTCGAGCAAGCGCGATCGACTGAATGAAAAAAAACAAGAATACGCCGCCGGAATAGAGCGGATAGCCGTGCACATATCCCAGTTCAAACAGAAAGTCATGGATCAGGGAAGCCAGGATGATCAGCACCCCGGAAAGAACCAGAGCGGATCCTTCGCGCTTACGATAGACGCCAACACCAAGCATAACCGCCGCATAGATGAACGATGCCGTGTTCAGGGCGTAATAAGGGAGCCCTGTTTGAAAGTGAATGCGCGCGGGAAAAACAACCACAATCAAAGCCGTCAGCGCGCACAGAGCCTGGATGGCCCGGACCAGCCCCTTTGACATTTCACGCGGGAATACATTATAGAGAAATCCCATCCAGAAAGGCAGGATGCCGTATCCGCCGAGCATGCTGAACTTCTGCAGAACCTCCCACGGAACGTCGGGCAGAGCCTGGAAGAAGAGTTTTTCGCCGCCCGCAGCGGCGCGCGCCGCAGCGAAAAGACAGGCAATTCCAAAATACAGCGCGGAGTGCTGGCTGCGGCGAAATGCGAAGAGGAGCAGATGGTACACGCCGAACAGGAAAAGCGTCGCCATGAGCATGCCGTCGCGCAGCACACCCAGGTCGCGCATCGACTGGATCTGTGAGGAAGTGCCGATGTAGCTGTCGTAGAATGGTCCGCCTTCATTTAGATCGAAGTTGGAAACGTGAAGAACGATGTCGTAAGAATCCGCGGATGGATCGAGCGGAATGATCTGCGGCATCCACTGCGGCCGCGACGTCTCGGCCGACTCGCCCGCGCGGCCGCTCGATGCAACGCGGTGACCGTTCACGTACATTGTGTAGGCCGTATCGATCGGCAGCTGCTTGATTGCGAGCGACCCATAGCGCCGTCCCAGACGCAGCCGCAGATGATAGGTCGCAAAGCCGGTCGTGCGCGGTCCCTTCGCATCGTGGTCCGGCCACACGCCTGGAACGGAGACAGTCTCGGCGTCCGGCGCGCGGCCGCCTGCAAGTTCAGCGGGCGGAATAAAGCGCATCCAGTAGAAGTCCCATTCGCCGGACAGAGCGGCCGGCCCGTTTTTTTCCAGATCCCAGGCTCCCAGATCGAGCAATCCCGCTTGCGCGCGGGATTCGCTCACGCGCGACGCGCAGCCTGGCAAAAGGGCAAGAGCGATCCACAGGGCAAGAGCAACCAGGCGCACATCCCACGGGTGTCGCATCCGCCGCCGGATGCATTCCTTTTTCAATTTCATAGAAAGGTTGCGCACAGAGCCGGCGCCGAGCAGGTTGCTATGGTCAAACCGGCGATGGTATGAAAATTACAACTTCTGAAGACCAGGGAGTCCGAATCCTCACCATCAACGGGAGAATGGACCTTGAACATTACGCAGAAGTGATTGAGTCGTTCCGCGAGGCTATGAACGCAGAGCGCCCGAAGATTGTCATCAACCTGAGTGGGGTCACAGCGATCAGTTCAAGCGGAGCCGGCGCAATGGTGCGGCTTGCGCGCGATCTTCCCGGCCTGGGAGGCCGGCTGGCCCTCGCCTCGCTTTCGCATGCATGCGATGAAGTGTTTGAACTGCTTC
The DNA here is from genome assembly GCA_964619995.1 of uncultured Leptospiraceae bacterium. Lineage (GTDB taxonomy): Bacteria > Spirochaetota > Leptospiria > Leptospirales > Leptonemataceae > JAEUSB01. Next base: position 755 of record CAZUJO010000190.1, on the reverse strand, counting down.
ATCTCCACGACTTCTTTACGATCGTTTCGACCGTCGAGGAAGCCGTGACGAAAGTAAAATCGGACGCTGGTTAGTTCCCGCCCGTAATCTTGTTCACCGCGTTCAGCTTGCAGACCTGGCTGAAGAAGTTGCACTGGGGATTCAGAGCCAGTCCGATCGTCACGCCCTGCTTACATGTGTCAACGTCGCTCTGCCGGTACATGCGGCCAGTATCGATTGAGTAGTACTGCTCGATCTGAATCTTCAAGAGCGGCTTGAGCGGGATATTCACCGCCTGTGAAGTTCTTACCTGACAGAGCAGAATCGCCTCGGTGAGAGAATCAGCAAGCTGATCTGCGGCTTCATCGCCTTTTATCAGACCTGGAAGAGGGGAACCTGCATTGCCGCAGGAGACAAGGACCAGAGAAGCTGCGGTAAAGACGGCCGCTCCCATGGACTTAAGGATTCGATGGTTTCGAAGCATGGTCCAATCTGCGGGCGGCCGCCGGAGATTACAAGCAGTTTGAACCCGCTCGCGCGAATTCCGGCTCTGACTGGGACGTTATGCGATAACATAGCATCGACTTTTTGCTTTGACGCGCGCGGCCCGGGACGCAGACTCAACCTCTGAAGATGCGGCTGGTCATCATCGGAAACGGAATCGCGGCGCTCACAGCCGCAAGAACTCTGCGAAAACTCAGCGCAGAAGCGTCGATTCAAATGATCTCGGACGAGACCGACTACCCGTTCGCGCGAACAGCCTTGATGTACGTTTA
>CAZUJO010000189.1:0-7260 GCA_964619995.1 uncultured Leptospiraceae bacterium | reverse complement strand
ATCGCGCATTGGGTATGCAAGAACCGGCACGAAGACCAGCGCCTGGATCCACGGCTGCGGGGTATTTACTGTAATCAAGGCCCAGATGTGGAGCGACTCGCTCATCGCGGCGAGGGCGCAGAAGATTCCGATACCGATCCAGGTTGAAGCAATCGTTCTATTCATTTTTCCAGGCCATAAAGAAGGGTTTCTGCCGTTCGGATTTGATCTTTTCAAAGTGTGTGGTAACCGCAAAGGGATTTTCGCGAACGAAATGCGGGTAAGGATAGAGCGGCCGGAAGGCCGAGTCTCGAAATATGCGGAGCATTCGTCTTGCGTAGGGGCTGTAGTCGGTTGCCAGATAGACGTCGGCGCCAGGACGAAGAAGGCCGCGCAGTCGTTCCGGGAAATCCGGCTGGATCAGACGGTGCTTCCAGTGGCGGCGTTTGGGCCAGGGATCCGGAAAGAAGATGATGACGCGGTCAAATGATCGGGCGGGCAGCATTGATTCAAAAAACCAGTCGAAGTCAACCGGCACAATGCGGAGCCCCGGGGCGCTGCCGGCCCTCTTTAGAATGACGCGGATTCGGTCCCATTTGATTTCAAATGCAGTGTAGTCGTGATCCGGATGCTCCTTCAGGTAGTGCGTGCAGAGTTCACCGAAACCTGCGCCGAGTTCCAGCACGTGAAAGGTCGAGTCTTTTGAAAATAGACGGTCCGGCTCGATCCGGCCCGACGCATCCGGATTCAAGATGGCGGGATGATCCACGTATCGCTGCTGCGCAATGCTCAGAAGCTTCGCCCGCAAATCCGGGCGCTTTTGCGAAAGCTCCACCCGTCCAGAAATTCTTTTGGTTTACAGAATGCCATCACCTTCCTGGATACCTGTCATGGAGCTGAAATTCTGGGGAGTGCGGTCCGACGTGCCTGCGGCGCTCTCGACAGAGGAGATTCGTCTGCGGATTCGTCAGGCGGTGAGTTTCGCGCGCGACATCTGGTCTGCCGACCTTTCGCGCAGTCCCGAGGACGTGGTCAGCTCCCTTCCTGCGCATGTCAGCGGAATGATCGGCGGGGAGACCCGCTGTTTTGAAATTACCCACGGCGAAGACCGCCTCATCATAGATCTTGGCACCGGAGCGCGCCGCCTCGGTTATGATCTGATGATGCGCGGGATCAAAGGAAACTTCCATATCCTCCTCTCTTCTACGCGATGGGATCACATCCAGGGATGGCCTTTCTTTGTGCCGGGTTACATTCCGGGGAACTCCATGACCTTCTATTCCCGTTTCGCGGATCTACAGGAGAGGCTTGAGCGTCAGCAGGACTTTGCCTTTTTTCCAGTCGGCTTTCAAGAAAGCGCCTCTTCGAAATCGTTCGCGCAGATCGGTGAGGGTCCCTCTAACATTTTGTCCTTCGAGGTGCGGTGCTCTGCATCGACGTCAGCGGGCGAATCAGATTCTCTGCGCATTTCCGCCGGCGGACGGACGATTGTGATTGCAGGCCCTTCACAGCTGAGGCAGAATCCTGATCTTGCCGCAAATGCTGCGCTGCTTGTCATTCAGGATGTGGATCATGCCGTCCACGCCGAGCTCTCCCAGTGGAAAAGTCAGTGCCCGGTTATCCTTACGGACCATCCGCCGGGAATGTCTGACGTAGAAATTGCCCAGAGCGGAGCTCAGGCCGCGCGCGAAATGCAGACCGTAACCGTTTGAGGCAGCTCAGACTCCTTTCGTTCGCGCCCGCCAGGTAAATGTGCTGTTCAAGAAATAGTTTGTGACCACGGCCACTGCAATGCCCAGCGCGCGCGCAAGGGCTGCCCCCGACCCTTCGCGCGGCAGCCCCAGAGTCTGAAGGAGGTGACTGACGGCAATCTGCACCAGAAGTCCTACAAGCGATACGCAGAAGAAAAGAAAAACGCCGCCCAGCATTCGGATGCCCGTGTGAAGCTGATCGTAGAATGTGATGAAATTATTCCAGAAATAGTTGTTCGAAACACTCAGGAAGTATGCGGCGATGGCTCCCGATGGAATCAGCGAAAATGGCGGGGAGAAGCCGGTCTCAACAGACGCAACCATGAAGCGGGCCGCAAGCGTCTGGACGACATAGAACACCACAATCCCCGATGCGCCTACCACTGAGTAGAGAATGAAAATGGGCGAAATGTACCTTCCGAAACGAAGATCGAGCAGAGCGACCAGGTAATTGCGAATCACCGATCCGCTCAGTTTCGTTTCGCCATGGATGCGTGTGCGAAATGTATAGCCGACTTCCTTTACCTTCAGGCCTCGCATGCGTCCGAGGAATTCCAGAAGGATCTTGAAACCGACAGGATTGATTGCATCGCGAGCCTTCTCGAACACTGCGCGCGAAGTCAGAAAGTATCCGCTCATGGGATCTTTTACGCTGACCGGAAGAAGGATCTTCGCCATCATCGTTGCAGACCAGCTCATGAATCGGCGGATGCGGGACCATTCGCCAAAGCTGCCGTCTTCGGTTGCGCGCGATCCAACGGCCAGGTCGAATCCTTCTTCACGAACGGCGCGCAAAAGGTCCGGCAGGATCGCTTCGTCATGCTGCATATCTGCATCCATCACGGCGAAGAACTGGCTTTCGGAAGCGGACATTCCCGTTACGACGGCCGATGAAAGCCCCCGCTCATGAATTCTGCGGATGCATCGCACGCGTGGATTGCTTCTCGCAATCTGGTCGACGACTTCATAAGTGCGATCCGGGCTGTTGTCATCGACGACAATGATTTCGTAATCAATTCCGCGCAATGCCTGATCAAGCTTATCAATCAGGATCGGAATGTTTTTGGACTCATTGTAGGTGGGCAGAATGACTGAAAGAACCCGCACGGACCGAGCCTGCGGGATGCCCTTCAAGGGGCGAGAAATTTACGGGCGAGCCGGCCGCCGCTTCCGCTCCGTGAGAGCGGCCTATTGCGGAATGCTGCACTGAACCGTGCCGGTAAACGCGCTGCCATCGAGACCAATCATGTTGAATGTGAGCGTCACGCTGTCCACGGAGGTATTGCTTGAACTGAGAGAAAATCCCTTGGACCAGGACACGGATCCGCTGTAGCCCTGGAATCCCATGACGGGCAGGGTCGTCTTGAAGAGAAATGCATAGGTGCCCCCGCACGTCAGGTTGTCAGAAGTCGTGCATGTGAAACGGCCTCCGCTAGTGCAGGTGGTCAGGTCATTGGTCGTGCAGGTAGTTGTCGTAGCGGTCTGCGGCGTGTACGTAAAGGTGTCGCGCGTTGTGTAGTAGTCGTACTTCAGGCTCATGGTTTCGCCGTTCTTAAAGACGTAGTAGCTGCTGATGCCGTAGGATGTCTGCTCCGTCTTTTGCGAGCTCGATGTGCTCGCGGATGTGCTCGTCGTGCTTGTGGTCGTCGAGTTGGCGAAGGCCGTTCCGGCCGTTCCACAGCTGGTTGTGTAGGTCTTGTCTACATCCCCGTAAAATGTGTATGCGCCGCCGGTTGCGGCCGCAGCCGGACCAACCAGCAGTCCCGAGGCCTCATCCTTCGTGTTCGTGCAGTACATGAGACCCAGCAGGGCCAGGAGCGGGAACACTTTGCGCATCATCATAGGACTATTGTCGACGGCAGAAAGTGCAATCTCTATGGCCAGAGGCCATCAGTTTTTCGAGGTTCTAATTAAATCGAGGAACTCCATCCGGGTGGCCCGGTCGGACAGAAAGGTCCCGGACATGCTGCTCGTGAACATGACGGAATTCTGCTTTTCGACTCCGCGCATCATCATACACATATGTTTGCATTGCATGACCACACCGGCACCGACCGGGGAAAGGACTTCGTTCAGCGCAGCCAGGATCTCTTCCGTGAGGCGTTCCTGGACCTGGAGCCGGCGGGCAAACATATCCACAATGCGGGGGATTTTTGAAATCCCGATGATTTTCTGATCCGGAATGTAGCCCACGTGGACCTGGCCGAAGAAGGGAAGCATGTGATGTTCGCAGAGGCTGTAGACCTCAATGTCCCGGATGATGACCATCCCCTGGTTTACGTCCGAGAAGACTGCGTCGTTGACCAGATCGTTCAGATGCATTTCGTAACCGGAGTTCAGAAAGAGCATGGCTTCCGCCGCGCGTTCCGGCGTCTTCATCAGGCCTTCGCGCGCCGGATTCTCTCCCAGGGTTTCGAGAATGCTCTTAAAATTGTCCGCCAGTTTCGCCGATCGCATGGTTCTCGCCCGATTTGATTCCATTGAACGTTCCACGGGAACTCCTATTTGCTGAGTCTGTCCGCCAGTCCCTGCAGCTTTTTCTCCCAGTCCGTGAAGGCTTCCCTGCGAAAGCGCATGGAACCGTCCAGATCCTGGTAAAGGATCCCCTGATCTTCCGGATCTTCGCCAAAAAGCACAACGGCTTCCCGTGCGCGCATGGGAAGGTTCTTTCTGCCTGTGACCGGATGATACAGAGCGGGCGTCTCTCCATTTAAATAGAAGATCCGTCCGGAGGCGAGCAACTGAACCGGATCGATCGTGGGCGCCGGCATAGAATCTTCTGCGACGTGATCATTGTACACGCTGGCGAGGCGGTATTTGCCTGCGCTGCCGGTGAAAATCACTCCGAGCGCGGTCCGTTCGGGGAGTTTACTTTCGGGTTTCAGGAAATCGGGTTCGGGGTCTGCGAAGTAGATCTGCGGCCGCGCCGCGCCGTCTTTCAGGAGTGAAATGTTCTGACCGGAAACAAACAGGTACATGCGGTAGTGTCCTGCCGACCCGAAGAATACGTAGAGATGATTCTGCGCGTCCGGGACGATGTAGTAGCGGTTCGTGAGCTTTGGAAACTTCGGAGCAAAAGAGGATTTCTCAAGAAGCACATCTTCGATCGTCTTCTCTCCGTTCTTCAGGTGAATCCGGCCGACTCCCCCTTGAGCCGAGTAGAGGATTTCCTGTCCGTCTCCGGTAATGGCCGCGCCTGGATCGCAGGACGACATTTCGTGAATGATTTCGCGCTCAAGCAGATCGACCGTCGCAAGTTTGCAGCCGCTGCCCTCAATCACAAGGACGAGCGCGTACTTTCCGCCTGGAGCGAGCTGGACGTTCTTGATCCTGCGGCCCAGGTTGATTTCGTTTCGTTTGCCGTTGCGAAGTACAATGAGCCTGGACTCGCCTTTGACCCAGACGGCTGTCCGGGCGCCGGGGCTTGAGAGCGGGGCTTCGAGATTTCCTTCATCGTATTGCTTTGCGTGTTTGCGGTTCTCCTGGAGGAGCTCGGCTTTGATCATCTCTTCGGCTTCCTGACGGTTGCCGGCCTGGATCAGATCCTGAATCTCTTTGAACTTGCGGTCCCTGCCAGAGCACTGGCTCAGAAGGAGGATGATGAACAGCGCGCTCGTTGCGCGCGAAAGGCGTCGAATCATGGCGATGGGACGAAGTAAAACAAATTGACGCCCTTTACAAGCAGGAATGTCTGGAAAAGGCGTGAAAGACTGGATTCATCAAGTTTTTAGTAAAAGACAACCCTGTGCGGAGCCCGGCGATGCCGGCCACAAAGTGCACCTCTGCGGATGGGCATTTCGTTACCGAGATCAGGGGGGATTGATTTTCGTCGACCTGCGGGATCGAAGCGGCATTGTTCAGGTCGTGTTTGACCGCAGCTCCATGGGCGATGCGTTTGAAGCTGCCACACACATTCGCGCGGAGACCGTCATCGCGCTCGAAGGCAAGGTCCGAAAGCGCGCCCCCGAAGCCGTGAACCCGAAGATTGCAACGGGCCAGGTGGAAGTGGTCGCCGAGAAATTTCAAATTCTCAACACGTCAAAGCCTCTGCCGTTCCAGCTCGATGAGTTTACGGAAGCGGGCGAAGAGCACCGCCTGAAATACCGTTATCTGGACATTCGCCGCGAAGAAATGCGCGATACGCTCATCACTCGTTCCCGGTTGAATCAGGCCATCCGACAGTATCTGGAAAAGGACGGCTTTGTAGAGGTCGAGACTCCCATTCTCATCAAGTCCACTCCGGAAGGAGCGCGCGACTTCCTCGTGCCTGCTCGGCTTTCTCCCGGCCGCTTCTATGCCCTGCCACAGTCGCCGCAGCTGTTCAAGCAGATCCTGATGGTCGGGGGCCTTGAGAAATACTTTCAGATTGTAAAGTGTTTCCGCGACGAAGACCTTCGTGCGGACCGTCAGCCGGAATTCACCCAGCTCGACATGGAGTACAGCTTCTTCGACGAAGACATGATTGTGGAGTCTCTTGAGGGACTGTGGTCGCACGTGCTCAAGAAGGTTTTCGGCGTGAAAGTTAAAACGCCATTCCCATCGATCACCTACAAAGAGGCCGTGGAAAACTACGGAACGGATCGTCCCGATCTTCGCTTTGACATGAAACTGGTCGACATCGCAGACATCGCAAAACGGAGCTCGTTTCAGGTTCTTGCGAAAGCGGCAGATGCAGGCGGACGCGTTAAAGCGATCTGTGTGCCGGGCGGCGCTGTGCTTTCGCGCAAGGACATCGACGATCTGACCGCCTGGGTCGGCCAGGACTTTGGCGCGAAGGGACTTGCGTGGATGAAGCATGAGGCCGACGGTCTAAAGTCCGCTGTCTCGAAATTCTTTACGCCCGAACTTCTCGATGAGCTTTCCAAACGCCTGAAGACGAAGCAGGGCGACATTGTGTTTTTCGCCGGAGACCGCACGCACATCGTTCACAACACCCTGGGCAATCTGCGGCTGCGTCTCGCGAAGCAGCTGAACTTGATCCCGGAAGATGAGTGGAATTTTGTATGGGTGCGCGACTTCCCGTTGTTTGAGCGCGATCCGGACTCAGGACAGCTGAACTCCGTGCATCATCCGTTTACGGCTCCGCGTCCCGAACACCTCGAGATTCTGAGAGATCATGCGCGCTTTCAAAAAGAAGGCGATCAGATTCTCTCCCGCGCATACGACCTGGTTCTCAACGGCACGGAGCTGGGCGGAGGATCGATTCGGATTCACGACAAAGACACGCAGAGCCTTGTATTCAAAGCGCTCGGACTCACAGAAGAAGATGCGCGCCTGAAGTTTGGATTTCTCCTTGAGGCCCTTGAGTATGGCGCACCTCCGCACGGCGGGGTTGCGTTTGGAGTCGATCGCGTGCTGATGCTCCTGCTGAAGAAGCAGTCGATTCGGGATGTCATTGCATTTCCGAAAACCCAGCGCGCAAGCGACCTGATGACTGGCGCGCCAAGCAAAGTGACACCTGAGCAGCTTGCGGAGCTCAAGCTTCGCGTCAGCTAGAGCAGCACCCGCTTGCATGGATCTCGGGCTTACC
>CAZUJO010000188.1:0-7310 GCA_964619995.1 uncultured Leptospiraceae bacterium | reverse complement strand
CACGGCGGGCGACCGTCAGATGATCCAGGTCGAAGTATCTCAGCTTGTAGACGAAGTAGATCGCATCGCTTCGCAGGCAGAATTCAACAAAATGAATCTGCTCCAGGGCGACTTCGCGAGAGGTTCCAGAACCTCTTCCATGTGGTTTCACATGGGAGCTAACCAGCACCAGCGCGAGCGGGTGTTTATCCAGACCATGACTTCACGTTCTTTGAAGCTCAAGCGTCAGGACGGCGGTCTTCTGACCCTGTCCACAGCAGAGCTGGCAAACAACGCGATTGGAACGCTGGATGCAGCGCTTGACCGCGTGAACAAGCAGAGAGCCGATCTTGGCGGTTACTACAACCGTCTCGAGCATGCAGCCAAAGGTCTGATGGTTGCGTATGAAAATACGCAGGCTTCAGAAAGCCGAATCCGCGATACGGATATGGCAGAACAGTCCACGACCTTCACGAAGAATCAAATCCTCGTGCAGTCCGGAACTGCGATGCTTGCTCAGGCGAATATCCGCCCGCAGTCAGTGCTTCAGCTCCTCCGCTAAAATAAACAACCCCCGTTATTCGATCAGTTGATACTGGCCGCATAACGGGGAGTCATCCTGGCGGTTCCATTCTCCCATCGGTCGCTGGCCGGTAGCGATCGAGGGGAGAGTGTAACCTCTCCCGACCACTTCGGTGGTTGTATGCAAAGGAGTGCAGGATGATAATCAATCACAACATGAGCGCCGTGAACGCGCATCGTGCTTTGAAGTTCAATGTCCAGGATGTGGACAAGTCGATGGCAAAGCTGTCGTCCGGTCGGCGGATCAACCGCGCCGGCGATGACCCATCGGGTTTGGCCGTATCCGAAAAGATGAGGACCCAGATTCAGGGTCTTCGCCAGGCTGAGAGAAACACGGAGGATGGAATCAGCTTCATCCAAACCTCTGAAGGTTTTTTACAGCAGACATCGGATATTCTACAGCGCATACGAGTTCTGGCGATTCAGTCATCGAACGGGATCTACAGCCCGAGCGACCGCCAGCTGATTCAGGTGGAAGTCTCTCAGCTTGTAGATGAAGTGGACCGGGTCGCTTCGCAGGCGGAGTTTAACAGATTCCGTTTGTTTCAAGGCGATTTTGCACGGACGTCAACGAAAGCATCCATGTGGTTTCACATGGGCGCCAACGCGAACCAGAGAGAGCGCGCTTACATCCAGACGATGACGGCGAGAGCTCTGGGGCTGAGATCGGCTGATGACAAAACCATCAGTCTTTCGACACCGGCTCTGGCGAACACTACGATCGGTCAGGCCGATAAGGCACTCGATCGTATCATGAAGCAGCGCGCGGATCTGGGTGCTTACCAGAACCGTCTCGAGCAATCGGCGCGCGGTCTCATGAATGCGTACGAAAACGTCCAGGCATCCGAGTCGCGGATCCGTGACGCTGACATGGCCGAGGAAATGGTGAATCTCACGACTCGCCAGATCCTCGTTGAGTCGGGAACTGCCATGCTTGCGCATGCCGGCGCCCGGCCACAGGGAATTCTTCAGCTGCTGCGGTAAGCGGAAGGTTCCACCGGCTTTGCGAAGAGGCGAATACACAGTGCGTTTTTGCGCACATCCTGCCTCGCCTCTTCGCATAAACAACGTGCCCGGAGTTTGTGCTCCGGGCTTTTTTTTTGTGTCAGGGAGTGGATGACTTTCAGAAGTTCGGCGATTCTCTCAAAAGCTTAACAGGGACGCGGCAAAATCGTGGACTACTGCCTGGTCTTCGCTTCAGGTCAAACTCGCGCACGCAATCGCGCGCTTACACTCGTGCAATTAGAAATGCCTCCGCGCTGCCTGCTCTCAAGCCATCGGTGCGCGCGGCGAAATAGCGCTGGAAGAGATCTTCGCCCGAAACGTATTGCGCGCTCTTGAAACCGGCTTCCTTCGCCAGCTGCAAAATGTCCGCCGGCGCAAAAAGACTGAGAAACGGCGTCCCGGATTCTGCTGCGCGCTTCATCACAAATTCGAGTACGGATCGTTCGCCGGGCTCAAGCAGATCGAGCGCCAGCATGAAGGTCATTGCGAAGACCGACCCCGGCGCCATCTTTGCCATCTGCTTCAGCGTCGCCTGGTTCGCTTCGCGTGTCAGATACATTGATACGCCCGTGGAAACTACGATGGCCGGTCGCTTCTGATCAAAACCAGAAGCGATCAGTTGATCGAGCCAGGACTCGCCCGCCTCAAAATCCACGGGCACAAAATGCAGCCACGAAGGAACGTCGAAGCCCAGCTCTCGCAGTCGCCTCCGCTTCCACGCCTGTGGGCCGGGTTGGTCCACTTCAAACACATGCAGGACTTCCCCGGCTTGCGCTCGGCGCTGCGCGAACGTGTCAAGGCCCGCGCCAAGGATCACATACTGCGAAACGCCTCGCTTCGCCTCTTCTTCCACGAGGTCCTCAATGCAGCGGGCGCGCGCTACAATGGATGCACGCATCCCCTTTGAGAAATCCGGGTTCATATCTGGACGGTTGCGCCATTCCTTCTCGCCGGCGAGCTTTGCTCCGACCTCGTCTTCGAGCACGTGCGGCGGGGAATCGATCTGGACGTGCAGTGCACGCCACAGTGCGACCCGTACCGCCGTATGCTCGGGTGTTTCCGGATGATTTTTGGGCGCCATGAAGGTCATGTAGACAGACACGGCCGCAAGGCAAGAAAAGTTCTCCGTTGAAGCTCTTCGCGCCGCCATGAACGACCAGAGCCCGCAGTCGACCCCGCGCGTCTTCGCGCGAAGGACGACGGCCTGTCAGGCGAAACGGCGGGCAACCGATCTGCAAAAGTTGTAGGCAAAGATGAGAGCCGGGTTCTCATCTGGCGCGATGTCGCGAATCAAAGCCGCCGGCTTCACAACCATCGTGCTTGCAATCTTCCTTCTCGCAGGCATCTTCGCACTATCCGGGGTGGACAGTTTTCGCATTCGTATGCGAAGCCCTGCGCCCGATTTCCAGCTCCTGGACACCAGCAACCGCGCGCAAAGCCTGGGCTCATTCCGTGGCTCAGAAGTGATCCTGTATTTCGGCTATGCGCAATGCAAACTTGTATGCGCTCCCGCGGCCTTTCGCATGAAGCGCCTCCTTTCGGATCCGGACTTAGGAAATGCCAAGGCGGTCTTCGTGAACATCGATCCGGAAGAATCGCTCAGCCATCTGCGCGCGCTTGAGGATGGCTCGGATCACCGGTTCGTCGTGCTGCGGGGAGATGAAAAGGCTATTCAGTCCCTTGCCACAAGGTATTCGGGATTCGCCGGTTACAGAACGAAGGAAGGAGAAATAGAGCATTCCGGCTTCGCTTACCTGATTGATCCAGATGGACGCCTTGCGTTCATCTATCCAGAGATGAATGCCGCTCAAATCCGGGAAGATATACTCCGCTTGCGAGCAGAACATGAGAGGGTCCTATGAGCACCGAAAAAAACAACGGACGGTTTGAAGAAGAAACCCGGCGGGTAGATCGATTTCTGTTTCTTCTTCTCCTCGCGCATGCACCCGTAGCCGTTTTCGTTGTTCCGTACGGCTACGGCACGATGCATCTGGGCGCAGCCGGAGCCGGAGCTATCACGATTCTGGCTGCGGCGGGCTTTCTTCTGCTCCGCGGATCCGTTTTTCTCCGCGTGCTGAACGCGATTCTCTTGATGAGCTATTCAGCGCTCTTCGTGCTCTGCCAACTCGGGCGCATTGAGATGCATTTTCATTTTTTTGCCGCCATGGCGTTTCTTGTGCTTTACCGCGATTGGAAAACTTTCCCGCCTGTCGTCTTGTATGTAGCAGGGCATCACGCCGTCTCAAACTATTGCCAGAGCATCGGATTGACGATAGGCGACGTTCCTTTTCGAGTCTTCAGCTACGGGACCGGCTGGGGCATTGTCCTGCTTCATGCTTTGTTTGTTGTATTCGAAGTGCCGATTCTGTGGTACATGGCTGTCACGCTCCACAGGCAGTTTATGCGGCAGGAGGAGACGATCAGGGAGCTTGATCGGCTTCGCGAAAGCGACAAGAGCAGCACCATGAACCAGGTTTCAGAAGCTGCGACTCAGATCTCCAGTGTATCACTGTCTCTCGCGGACGCATCCTCAACGATAGCCGAGAACGCGCAGGAACAGGCGGCATCCATAGAGGAGATGTCGGCAAGCGCAGAAGAGCTGACCGCCGCCATGGATCAAGTCGGTGATACAACCGCTGCGCAGAGCAAGACCGTTACACAGCTGATCGGACAAATGCAGGAGATCGAAAAGAAGAGCGCCGAGCTTGCGGAGAATATCTCCGCTGCGGCGCTCACCGCAGAAAAGACGTCCGGCGTGGCGCGGGGAGGCGAGTCTTCCCTGGTTGAAATGCGCACATCCATGGATCGCATCGCTCAGAATTCTTCCAGAATTGAGGAAGTTGTTGAGCTGATCGATGACATTGCAGACCGGGTCAACCTTCTCTCTTTGAATGCATCTATCGAAGCTGCGCGCGCAGGGGAAGCCGGGCGCGGCTTTGCTGTGGTAGCCCAGGAAATTTCCCGGCTCGCCGACCAGACTGCCTCCTCTACGAAAAACATCGCAGACCTCGTCAAGACGACGTCGCTGTCAGTCCAGGATGGTCAGCTGAAAATGAATCACCATATCAATCTTCTGAAATCCATTGTCGCCGACGTTGAGTCCGTGAAAGGAATTACAATGACGGCAAAAGAAGCGGTCACGGCGCAGGTGCAGGCATTTCAGCACCTGTCGGGTCAGCTGCGAAATGTGAACTCAGTTTCGCTGAGCGTTCAAAATTCAACAGACGAACAACGATCGGCGATCAGAGAATTAAATGGCGTGGTTGCGTCCGTGAATACAATGACCCAGACCTATGCGCAGACGGCGGAGAATCTGCGAAGCCTCGCGCGGCAGAACGCAGACCTGGCTGCAAGACTGCGCGAACAGATGAGCGCTCTTTAAGAGGAAAACGATAACACCTGCGCGAAACTCGCAGGCATTCGCGCCGCGTTATCACGCCCATTTTTGACGCATTACACACGCGCGCGTTCGTTATCACGCACTCTTTTGACGCATTACATCCGCGCGGAATGCTTTACGAAAAAAACCGGGGAGTTACTCTTGAAGCAAATGAAACATCTCATCGCCGCCAGTTTCCTGGTCCTCGTGAGTTCACTGTTCGCACAGCCTGTTTCCGGCCCGGGCGGGAACTACTGGCCGTTGTTCTGCAAGACCGGCCCGACCGCGAAAGTGGAAGTGGATAATCTAACGACCCTGCGCGTCTTTTTTGAGCCCGGCCCAAAGCCTGCCGGAAATGATTTTTCAGGACTGCGCCCCGGACAGTGCAGCTGGCCGGACCGTGTGCCGCGCAAAGATGAGCTACTGGGATATTACGGAGAAATGTTCATGCAATGGGAATGCCCACCCCTCATTAGCGCCTGTCTTATTTCATACGATGACAGAACGGGCACTTACAAAGGGAGCTTTCCCTGGTTCAAGGATCCTGCCGGCATAAAGTTCAAAGTGTGGCTGAGAAAGGATGGCGGGGTCATGCGAATCCTCGGAACAAGCTCTCCGAAGTTTGAGTACTCCAACTAATCCGCGAAGAAAGGGCCGAAGCTCGCGGCGCTGCCGTTAGGCGCAATTCCTGATTGTCCGCAGGGCCGCTTTCGCAGAACTGACTTATGACTCTCTGGACAATCCTTATTCTTGCTATTGTGCAAGGCGCGGCCGAGCTTCTGCCAGTGTCGAGCTCCGCTCATGTAATCTTCGCAAGCAAGCTGCTCGGTATCGATCCATCTTCTCCTGAATTCACTTTCCTTCTCGTGATGCTGCACACGGGCACCATGTTTGCTGCCATCTTCTATTTCTTCCCCGGGTGGAAGAAGTCCCTGACCGGAGAAGGACGAAATGATTTTGTACTCAACGCTTTCATCGCAAGCGCCTGCACCGGCGTCCTCGGATTGATCTTGAAATTCGCGATCGAGCACATCATCATGGAAAGACTCATGGGACGCGAGCATGGCGAAGTGGAATCGCTCTTTCGCGAATCTGCGCTGATTGCCGCGGCGCTCTTCTGTGCGGGAGTCTTGATTCTGCTCTCAGGCCGGGTGGCAGAATCGAATCGAAGCATCACACGCGTCGACTCGGTCTGGATTGGTCTCGTGCAGGGACTCTGCCTTCCTTTCCGAGGGTTCTCGCGCTCTGGCGCTACGATTTCGACTGCCCTGTTCCGCGGAATCGGCCGCATCACTGCCGAGGAATTCAGCTTCGCCCTCGCCGTACTTTTGACGCCGGCCGCGATCGCTCTCGAACTTCGCAGGCTTCTCAAAGCGCATGCGCTCAGTGAAAGCGCTGTATCGCTTGCGGCGCCTGGGATGATCGGGATGCTCCTGAGCTTTCTATCGGGCCTCATTGCTCTGCGATTTCTTTCGCGCTGGCTGGAGCAAGGAAGGTGGGGATTTTTCGGCTACTACTGCATTGCATTCGCGGCTGTGATCTTGATCGGGCATTATCAATTTGGTCTGTGAGGTCTTCGCATTCGCATGCCCCGCTCGATAGCAGCCCTGGCGTTGACGGCGGCGCTCCTCAGCTGCGGAAAAGAACTGGAATACAGAGATGATTCGCAAGACCGTTGCTGCGCCTTCGCGGTGCCCGCCGGTTCCGGCTCGGCAGTCGTTCAGGGGCACATTTCCACGGACCGGCCCGGACTCTTTGAGCGCCGCTCCCCGTCCCTTACCATCGAATATGTGACGCTTGCCGCAGACGCGGGCCGATTGGAAAAACTCGATGCGTCGCTGGTCCTGAACGGAGATTCGCCGGCGCCCGATTCGGTGGAAATGAGCGCCGGCTATTTTGACGCATATACATCCAACAAATTCGCGTACGAAATTTCGCCGGCCGAGTGCTGCAACCGCCTCGACCTTCGCATTCGCAATGATGCCGCCACTTACGCGGGCGACTATGGACCAATTCGATTTGGAGTGCGGCTGCGCAAAAAGTACACGCGGCTGACGCCGCTTCCCGAGCGTTTGAGTATCATTCTCGACGTGACTACAGACAGAGGAAGGCATCAGGAGACGCGGCCAGTGCGTCTGTTTTCCTACGAGAGCACGGGCGCTCCCTTCCGCTTTCACTAGCGCGAAAGATTGCGAAGAGCCCCTGAATTGTTCTTGTTCCTGGGCTGGCCTGGCCCGCAACTCGGCGTATGAAGAAAATCGCATTGTTGACTTTGATTCTCATTGGGACCGCCTTGCTTGCGCAATCAGGCGGGCTGATCGCAACCGATCTCGTCGTCGGCACAGGCAAACAGGCTCGCAGCGGC
>CAZUJO010000187.1:0-7357 GCA_964619995.1 uncultured Leptospiraceae bacterium | reverse complement strand
GCCCCTGCAAGAGCCTGCCAGCCGGGCGGCTGTGCCTGCTTTCCTGATCTAAATTGAGACCGGTTGACGAAGCAATCGCCCGACTCGACCGGCTGGAATCTTCGATTCTAGGCGACCTCAGCAGCACGTTGCTTCGCATCCAGTCGAGCGACTTGCAGATTTCCACCAAGTCCAACCATCGCGATCTCGTCACGCGCGCCGATCTGGAATCCGAGCGGCAGATTACCAGTTTTATCCGAGCCCATTGGCCGACTGACGGCATTCAAGGCGAAGAGGGCGGCGGTCATACCACCGAGGGGTTCACCTGGATCATTGATCCCGTCGACGGCACCGTGAACTACGCCCATGGACTGCCCCTGTTTGCGGTTTCGATTGGAATCGCGCTGAACGGAGTTCCCATTGCTGGACTGGTCCATCTGCCCGGACTGGGCAATACGTATCGCGCAGCCCAGGGAAAAGGAGCGTTTCGCGACGGAAAGGCCATTCGCGTTTCAGACGTACAGACGCCCGATCAGGCGCTGGTGGTCACCGGCTTTCCTTACGACCGCGAAAAGTACCTCCCGGCGCTCATGAGCGGTGTCGAAAACATTCTGCGCAACTGCAGGGGCATTCGAAGAACCGGAACGGCCGCGGTGGACCTGTGCTGGCTGGCCGAGGGTCGATTTGACGCTCATTACGAGATGCATTTGAATCCGTGGGATACCTGCGCGGGAGTCGTCGTTGTCCGTGAAGCCGGCGGAAGAGTAACAGATTACGCGGGAAAGGATCACGATCTCTCTGACAAAACCCTGCTTGCAACCAACGGACACCTGCACGAAGCTATGCTTGGAATACTTGCCCCAATGAGGAATCTCCTATGATTTACCACGAAGTCAGAGCGCTCAACACACGCAGAGACAACCTTCGGTGGAATGCATGGGGATCTCTGGACAACGACTTCTTCTATGCCGACAAAATCGGTCCTGTCCTTGCCTATCTGCGCCGGTTGCTGCAGCAGCCAGAGACCATAACTCCTTCCCTGCGACTCACGGACCTGCGGCTGCCGGATTCCAAAATTCGCGGCGCGAATCTGGCGTCGCTTCAGCGGATTGTCGGCCGCAACCGGGTAAAAACAGATATTCAGGAACGAGTGATTCATTCGGCGGGGCGCAGCTATTTTGACGTTATTCGCCTTCGCATGAATCTCCTCAAAAGCTATGTCGATGCGGTCGTTTACCCGGAGACCGAGCTCGAGGTGGAGAAGCTGCTGAAGCTCGCCTCGCAGAAGAACTGGGCCGTCGTTCCATTTGGAGGCGGATCCTCGGTCGTGGGCGGGGTGGAAGCAAAGGCAGGAGGCAAAAGAGCGATTCTCAGCGTCGACATGACGCGAATGAACCGTCTGATTTCGCTGCAGCCGGAAAACAACACGGCAACCTTCGAGGCGGGCATCTACGGGCCGGATCTCGAGCTGGCTCTCGCGAAACAGGGTTATACGCTGGGACATTTCCCGCAGTCGTTCGAATACTCAACGTTAGGCGGCTGGGTGGCGGCGCGAAGCGCGGGACAGCAGTCAAGCCGCTATGGCAAAATTGAAGATATGGTGGCCGCAATCCGTATGATCACGCCGGGCGGACTCTTTGAGACGAAGCATTATCCCGCCGCATCTACGGGCCCAGATCTCAATCAGATCCTGTGCGGCAGCGAAGGAACCCTCGGGATCATTACCGCAGTCACCATCAAGCTGCATGAACTGCCCAGCGAGCGCACATACGGCGGCTTCCTCTTCCCGGATTTTTCCTCGGGGCTCGACTTCATTCGCACAGCAAATCAGGACGGACTGAATTTCTCGATGCTCCGACTCAGCGATGAGTCTGAAACAAACCTGCTCGGCATGTTCTCGCGCATCGTTTCGCGCCAGACTCATTCCGGCATGGGCGCGCGCATCAAACGCTTCTTGAAGGACACGCTTGAGAATGTTGTGCTGCAGTCCTACGGTCTTGCGGAACGCAAGGTCGTGATTATCGCAGGAGCGGACGGCGAGGGAAGCAGGGCCGCCATCCGCCGCCTTCGCAAGCTCGCCCCGAATTTTAAGGGAATGTACGCAGGCGCGAGTCTCGGACGCAACTGGCTCAAAGGCCGGTTTAACATGCCGTTTCTGCGCAACTACCTCCTTGAATACGGCATCGGCGTGGACACAATGGAGACTGCGGTCTCATACGAAAACGCGCTCAAGCTGCACGATGCGGTGCTTCAGGCTATGGACAGGGCGGCGCCGGGAAGTCTGGCGATGTGTCATGCAAGTCACAGCTACACGGACGGCGTCTGCCTGTATTTCACAGTCACGTTTTCGATCGACCAGGACAATCCGGTTGGCCAGTGGATGAAGCTGAAGGAAGCGGTGTCCGATGCGATGCTGGCCTCCGGTGGAAACATCAGCCATCACCATGGCATCGGAAACGACCATCGCGATCATTTCCGCAGGCAGATAGGTCCGGCGGCGCTCGCCACACTGCAGGCGCTCAAGAAAACTCTTGATCCAAAGGGCAACCTGAACCCTGGAAAACTGATGAATTAATGATCGAACCGCCGGCATTCGCCGTCTCATAAACTTAGGAGATGTCCATGAAACTCTTTCGCACCCTGGCGCTGAGCGCCCTCGTCCTTTCCCAGTCCGGCTGTTTTTCTATCCTCCACTTCATTGACCTCGCGGAAAATGGAACCCTGAGCGTACAGTGGAGCTTCCGCTTCTCGAAGAGTCTCGAGGAAATGGGAAAAAAACAGGGAGATAAACCCGACGCCAGCAGCGGCGGCCTGTCGAGCGAAGTTGAAAAGGGAAAACAGGAAATTCCCGGAAAACTCGGCGCGGTTGCAAAGGATCTCAAAGTGGAGTCCATCCAGTCCGAATATGATTCCGGAATTCGCGTGTCGTTCAGCGTTCCGCAGTTTGCGAAAGTAGACTTCACTAAAGTAACGCCGGAAGAGTTTCCTTACATGCCTCAATACGTTGCAGCCTCACGGCAGCTGATCTTTCATTTCGCTCCGGTGAAAAAAGATAAGAAAGAAGAGAAGCCGTCGGAAACACCGCCGCCCGTTCAGGGCGATGGCGACAAGCCGGCAGACCAGCCTGCTGCCGAGGGAGCCGACGATATGGGCAAACAAATCGGCAAGCTGTTTCTTTCTTCCGTGCGGTATCAGATCGTACTCGGACGCGGACTGCGCCCGGTTTCAGCCACCATTCGCCAGGAAGGAAAAGAGAAGAAACTTGAGCTTCAGACGTTAGGCGATCAATCGCTGCTGGACCTGCCCCTCTTTGCGCTCTATGGCGACAAAGAGCTTCCATTTGACCTGATCATTCAGCTTAAGTGAGGTTGTTATGAAGAATCTTGCCGTTCTCCTGCTCCTGGGCGCGGCCTTCGTGAGCCGGCCTGCATTTGCGCAGGCTGGATGCGCTGGGCCCGGTTGCAGCGCCATCCCGTTCAATCAGGATTCGCTCAACAGTCTCTTCTATCAGTTCCAATACCAGTACACAAACCAGCTCTTCTCTGATATAGCGAGAGCTGGCGTACTCGCGAACATTACGGGTGCGCCGGCCGGGTCCGTAAATTTGCAGAAATTTACCATTGGTGTTGATGCGGGAGCCGGCTTCGTTCCTCTTCAAAAGAGGACGCTGCTGATGCCCGGAGTCGGCACGTTCCAGAATGTTCCCACGGGCGGGGCGTATGCGATTCCGCGGATATTTGCGGGAGTCAACCTCGGCTACCTGACGGGCAACCCTTACGATCCGTATGAGTCGTCCAGCCGCAGCTCCATGCTTTCCCTTTCGCGGTTTGATGTGTACGCCATGGGTTCCGATTACCGGGAACACTATCACAGAAACAACGGGAATGACAAGGCCGTCGCCGGGTTCTTCAACCGCGGTTTTGATGTGCGCTATCACCTCGTCGAAGGTTCCAACATCGCCGGCGGACCAATGCTGCGCTTTCTGGGTGTTTCCATTGGCACAGGATATCATCTCTCCCGGCTCGATGTGCAGGGAGAGCAGTACGTGAAGTACAACATCGCCGCGTCGAACGGAGTTCAGGTATTCTGGGATGGGTATAACTATCTCAATATCCAGACCAAGGTTAAGTCCTATCCGGCAGAGCTGATGACCGGGATGCAATTTCTGTACATTTTCAGCATAGCAATCGGCGGAGGTGTCACGACAAACTCCGGTTATGCGAACATGAACCTGACTCGAGTGGGTCCTGTTTACCCCTTCGGAGATATCACAAACAATGTGCTTTCCGCGCTTGGGATCAACATGATCTCAAACACGTACACATCTTACCTGTTTGTAAATATTCCCGGGCAGGGCCACATACCCAAACACGTTGCCTATGCGAAAGCCAGCGTGGATTTGAACCTGGGGCCCGCGAAGATTTTCGTCGAGGGAATCACCACTCGCCGCGGATACGGCGCGAACGCAGGCTTGCGCGTTCAATTCTGACCCTTCCAAAAAGAAAAAGGCCGCATCCCTGCGGCCTTTCACCTTGAACTGACTGTGCTGCGATCAGAACTCGATCACAGCCAGTTGGACAACCGTTATGCGGCGTTTATTCGCCGCGGCTGATTACGAAGGTCATGTTCGTTGTAGCGCTTCCGCCAATGTTGAGCATGATCCCGTTCTTCGCGCCGGCAACCTGATAGTCTCCCGCCTGGTCTGTGACCTGACGGAAGAGATCCAGCGCCATACGGACTCCAGAAGCGCCTACAGGGTGACCTGCGCCAATGAGTCCGCCCGACGGATTGATTGGCTTCTTGCCTGGCTTGGCCGGACCTTCGAGCGCAATGCGGCCATCTTCAATCGCCTGGTATTCTTCTCCGGCTTTTGTGAGTCCGAACGCGGAGATCGCCGCGTACTCGCTTGAAGTGAAGCAGTCGTGCGTTTCGATCACATCGATCTGATCCACGTCGACACCGGCCCGCGTGTAGGCGTCTTTTACAGCCTGGCGCGTCCAGGGCAGAATGAATTCATTGTCTTTGGATTCGGCTACTTTTGCGTCGAATGTGATGGGCGCCACACGGTGACCCCATCCCTTGATCATCGCCATCTTGTTCATGGCGATTCCCTTCTTCTGCGCGAACTGCTTCGCGTATGCCGGCGAAGCAAGAACCGTGATGGCCGCTCCGTCTGTAACCTGCGAACAATCTGCGATGCACAGTCTGCCGCCAACAGCCGCATTGTACTGGCTGCCGCGGTCTTTGGCATGCTCTTCGCTCATAAACCAGGTTCTGGTCTGGGCGAGCGGATTGAGCTTGGCGTTCGCGTAGTTGATGCGGGAAATTTCAGCCAGGGCGTCCATGATTCTCTTTTCGCCTACATTCTTGCCGCGCTCCACGATCACGTCGGCCAGTTTGCCAAACAGTTTCGGGAAGGGAAACTGCACGCCTTTTGCTTCGCGCTCGTAGTAAGCCGCAGTTCCGAGGAAATCCCCTCCTACAGACGAACTTACAGTCTTCATGATTTCAATGCCCAGAACGACCGCGACCTCGTAGTCGCCGCCGCGAATTCTGGCCGCAGCCGCGTCGAGGGCTACCGATCCGGAGGCACACGCCGCTTCATAACGGGCGCCTGGCACGCCATAGAACGCCGGGTCGACTTCCGTGAGAAACGCTCCGAGATGGCCCTGCTGGGTGTATTGTTCCGCGTCGAAGTTTCCGACGAATACAGCGATTTTGTTTTCCTGGTTCAACCGCTTGATTTCGGCGGGTTCGAGTCCAACCTGAGCGAGTCCATCCTGCACAACTTCGCGCATCATGGACATGAAGGTCTTCCCTTCCTTGGTCCAGTTTCGGGAAAAATCTGTCTGGGCACCGCCCAGAATATATGGCGTGTTCATATTGCACGGAACCCGTACAAAATGCGAACGTCAATATATATTTCCGGGATTGGCATTGACCCCCGGATCGCCGTCCGGCTACCTGTGCGACGTGAAAAGCAGGGGCATGCTATCTTTGATCCACGCAGCGATCTGCTCGGGGCCCGTTTTTTTTCTGATTGCGGCTTATTTCGCAGGACCAAAGGATCAGACCAGCCCGCTCGTCGAAATCGGCTGGGCATACGGGTGTTTGGCGGCAGCTGCCGGATTTTTTATCCCTTCCGTGCTGGGTAAATTCACCGCTTCGCCTGATCCGAACCGTTCGGGCGCCGGCCTTGTGCCGAAAATCATCCAGTGGGCGACCGTGGAATCCGGCGCGCTCATAAACGGAGTGTCGTATTTCCTGACCGGAAACCAGACTTCTGCTGGAGCGGCGATTGCCCTTACCCTGTTGCTTGTCTACTTTCGCCCGACGGACGGCGAAGGCGCTACTTCAACCTGACCGGAGAAACCATGAGTCACGATCAATCTTCCTTTCGCGCAATCCTCTACGCATTCCTGGCCAATCTCGGAATCGCAATCGGCAAAACCGCTGCTGCGCTGGTCACGGGATCCGGCAGCATGGTTGCAGAAGCGGTCCATTCCTTCGCGGACTGCGGAAACCAGCTGCTTTTGTTCATTGGCCTCCATCGCGCGCAAAAGCCGCCGACGAAGCAGCATCCTCTGGGCTTCGGCAAGGTAGTATACTTCTGGAGCTTCCTTGTGGCGATTCTCCTGTTCAGCATGGGGGGAATCTTTTCCGTGCAGGAGGGACTGCAGAAGCTGGCTCATCCGGAACCGCTCGCGCATGTTCCGGTCGCGCTGGCAGTGCTCGGCCTGTCCGTTCTGCTCGAAGCGTCGTCCATGTACGGATGCGTGCGAGAAATTCAAAAGATCAAAGGCCGGCAGTCCTTCTTTCAATGGCTGAAAGGCTCTCGCAACGCGGAGTTCATTGTTGTTCTGGGAGAAGACACCGCAGCGTTGCTTGGTCTGACCGTCGCCTTCGCTTTCGTTCTATTGAGCTATGTAACCGGCAATCCGCTCTATGACGCCGTGGGTTCTCTCGTGATTGGCGTGATCCTCATCGTGATCGCTGTTCTGATTTCGCAACGCGTGAAGGCCCTGATGGTGGGAATGTCAGCTTCGCCGGAACTCGAAGAACGCATCCAGACAATGATTCAGAACGACAAGGCGATTCTCAGCGTATTCAACATCATCACACAGCAGTTTGGGCCGCATTTGATGCTTGCGGCGAAGATAGAAATGAAACCAACGTTGAAAATCCGCGAGGCCGCGGAAAAGATCAACGAGCTTGAGCGGAATCTCAAGGCTGAATTCCCTGAGATCCGCTGGTGCTTTATTGAGCCAGACGTGGTGAAATAGTTTTGTCGCCGGAAGGACCTGAGAGCAGTATCTTTTTTCCGCTCCAGTCGAGCCGGTCGTACGTGCCGCCTGCAAGGTTTTCCTCGGACACAACC
>CAZUJO010000186.1:0-7370 GCA_964619995.1 uncultured Leptospiraceae bacterium | reverse complement strand
TCGCAACACAGGCCGTAGTCGAAAAACTTCTGAAACAGGAAGGAACCGACCGATTCCAGCTGGGCCGCGAGAAATTCGTGCGACGCGTCTGGGAATGGAAGGACAAGTTCGGCGGAATCATCACGCGGCAGATGCGAACGCTCGGGCTCTCCGTGGACTGGGAACGCGAGCGCTTCACGATGGACGACGGACTTTCGCGCGCCGTGCGAAAGCTCTTCGTTGATCTCTACAAAAAGAAACTCATCTACCGCGACACGCGCATGATCATGTGGGATCCCGCTTCGCGCACCGTTCTTTCTGACATTGAAGTCGAGTACGATGAAAACTACACAGGCGAACTGTACTCATTCGCATACAAACTGAGTTCCGGCGAAGGCGAAATCGTCGTAGCTACGACCCGCCCGGAAACGATGCTCGGAGATACCGCTGTTGCCGTTCATCCGAACGATCCGCGTTACAAGAAGCTGATCGGAAAGACCGTGAAGCATCCGTTCGTCGACCGCGAAGTGCCCATTGTTGCCGACAGCATTCTCGTGGACATGGAGTTCGGAACGGGAGCTGTGAAAGTAACTCCTGCCCATGACGTAAACGACTACGAAGTCGGCAAAAGACACAAACTCGAATTCATCACCATCTTCGATGAAGCCGCGCGCATCAATTCGAAGGGCGGCAAGTTTGCCGGACTCGACCGCTTTGAAGCGCGCAAGCAGATCAAAGCGGCGCTGAAAGAGATGGGCCTCGAGCGCGGCCAGAAAGAACACAAGATGGCCATCGGCAAATCACAGAGATCGGGCGCAATTGTTGAGCCAATGGTTTCGACGCAGTGGTTTGTGAGCACAAAGCCGCTTGCGAAAAAAGCGATTGAAGTGGTCGAGAAAGGCAAGATCCGCTTCTTCCCTGAAAACTATGCAAATCTTTACAATTCCTGGATGCGCGAAATCCGCGACTGGTGTATTTCGCGCCAGCTGTGGTGGGGACATCAGATCCCTGCATACCATTGCAAGGACTGCGGCCACATTACTGTGGCTGTGGACGCGCCGAAGTCCTGCGAAAAGTGCAAGAGCAAGAAGATCCAGCAGGATCCGGACGTGCTCGACACCTGGTTTTCTTCTGGCCTCTGGCCGTTTTCCACGCTCGGCTGGCCGGGAAAGACAAAGGACCTCGCAACGTTCTATCCGACTTCCGTGCTTGTAACCTCGCACGATATCATCTTCTTCTGGGTGGCGCGCATGGTCATGCTCGGACTCTTCGCAATGAAGAAGATTCCATTTCACGACGTCTACATCCACGGGCTCATGCGCGACGAACAGGGCCGAAAAATCTCGAAGAGTCTCGGCAACAACGTCGATCCGGCCGATGTCATCAAGACGTACGGACTCGACGCATACCGCTTCTTTCTCATGGCGACTCTCTCGGAAGGAAAGGATTCAACGTATTCCGAAACACGTCTGAAGGGATATCAGGCATTCGCAAACAAGGTCTGGAATTCGTCCCGGTTCGTTCTCATGAATCTTCCGGAGGGCTTCACGCCCGTCGATCTTGCAGCCACCGGAAAACCGGCGAAGGCAGCAAAGAAAGGCGCGAAACCGGCGCCCGCGCTTGCCTTCGAGCAGGAAGACTGGTGGATCCTTTCGCGCCTTGCCGACACGCTGAAGGCCGTGGACAAGAATATAAGCGAGTACAAGTTTCATCTGGCAACCGAGAACGTGTACACATTCATCTGGAGCGAATTCTGCGACTGGTACATTGAATTCACGAAGCCGCGTATGTTTGGAAAGAGAGGCGAAGAATCGGCAGAGGCCGCGCGTCAGACTGCTTTCTACGTGCTCGACGCGATGATTGGAATTCTAAATCCATTCATGCCCTACATCACCGAAGAGCTCCATTCGTATCTCGAACAGTTCCGCGGAAAATCCAAACCTCGCCTGCTGATCGGCAGACCCTATGCCGCGCCGGTTCCAATTCCGGCCTCAGGAAAAAAAGCGGCCGCAAGTCTCGAACTCCTGCAGAGAATCATCGGCATTGTTCGCAACATGCGCGCAGGATTGAAGATCGCCCCGGATAAGAAAATTAAGATCGTCATCAAATCCGCGGCTGCCGGTCTCGAAAAGACCGTGGCCGACAAGATGCAGGCCATTGAGCGCCTCGCTCAGGCCGAAAGCGTGATCGTCGATCCAGGCTATAAACCAGATCGATCCGATGCAATGGAAGCCTTCCCCGAAGGCCAGGTGTTCCTGCCCGTTACAGGACTCGTTGATCTCGAGAAAGAGAAAGCGCGCATAACGTCAGAAATTGAGCAGCTGAAAAAAGATCAGGCCGGCCTGCAGGCGCGCCTGTCGAATGAGGCTTTTGTTTCCAAAGCGCCGGCAGCCGTCGTGGAAAAGGAACGCGCAAAGCTCCGCGAGATCGAGGAAACCATGGCAAACTTGAAATCGGGCGCGGAGAGGCTGGGGATCAAAATCTGATTTGGCAGAGCGCGTAGTCTACGAGATGCCGCGCCGGGAACGCACGGTAAGCTTTGCGATGCTTGCTTTGCGCCTGACGGGCCTGAGTGGATTCATGATTCTCGCTATCGCGGGCATGTTCTTTTTGTTTTTCTCTCCGGCAGGCCGGGCGCAGATCAGCCGGGCAGAAACAGAAATCTGGATCGGGGCCGCGGTAGTCTTAATTCTCATTCTCTGGTCAGCGTTCGTACTGCTCAGGCACGTGCGGGCGCTGTTTTCGCCGGTGCGGTCTGTCGAGGACCGCATTCTGCGTAAGAAACTCGATGATGAAGAGGGCGTTTCCTATTTCCTGCACCTTGCCGGAAACGGGCGGCTTGAAGTGGATCGATCCATCTTTGAAGCAGTTTCGGAGGGCGATGAAATTCAGTTCGAGTATTCCAATCATTTGCGGCGGCCCATCCGGTTTGCAGTCAAAGGGCCCGATCAGGCGGATTGATCGGCGTTTTTGAAGCGCATAAAAAAATCAAACGACAGCGGCAGGCGGGAGTCTAATCCAAATCCTATGCGTCTTTATATCAATCCCTTTGCCCTCGCTGCGATGATGGCTCTGTCGCTCGGGCAGATCCAGGCCGAAGATCCGGCACCGGAAACGCAGCAGGCCGAAGAGACACAGGCCATGAATGAATCCGTTCAGGCAGAGGCGAATATTTCAACGACGTCGTTTGGGAAGAGAGCTTCCCGCCAGGAAGAGCAAATCTCATGCAAGCCGGCGGATTGCACGGAGTTCTACTATGACGGAGATCCGGTCACATTGAATGCAACGCTCGCAGACCTGTTCGAGAAGAAAGCCGGAAAAATCCTCGTGCATTTTCAGACCAGACAGCCGCTGATCGCAGACGACGCGCTCGAAGGCACTCGTACCTACATGCGGGAAATCGCAAAACGAAACGGACGCGTGATCATAGAGCCGCTGTACATCGGCTTCCGAGACAGTGTTTCGCCTCCGGTGCCGCTCGTTTCGGACATGCTGTCCGTCGCCTATTCTCTTGGACAACGCATCTACAACTACTTCGCCTACAGCGACATGGAATATTACAATGCGAAGGTGGTCGTTCACCCGCAAACGCAGCGCGTCGTGTATGTGTTCTTTGTGCATCGTAACTATGGAGATCCTTGCTCCACGCTCTACAGCGACTGCAATTCTCTGACCTATCTCGACGAAGACACATTCGATGCATCCCTTTCGCAGCGACTCGTGGAAGCCGCCGCTTCCGGGAAAAGCGTGAGCGTGGACTTCTCACAGGTACAGACAATCCTTCCGAAAGCATCGCTCGATCTGGATGCTCTTTCGAACATGAACTCCAGCGTGCGCATTTACAAATGGTTCATCGCCGCTTCAAAGACAGAGAAGATCAAGAAGACTCACGAGAAGTTTCTGCCTGTGACCGCGGCGCTTGCGCTGTTGAAATACTCGGTGCAGGCCTACGACACCGTTCAGGCAGTCCGCCTTTATTCTCCGGCCCGTAAGATGAAAGCGCAGGTATTCTACGAAGAAGGACCGGAAGGCGAACGAATTCGCTCCGTTGTCTTCACGCCGGATGCCGACTAACGCCTATCTGAGAGCAGATGTGTACTGTTTGATGAAGGTGCGCCCGGTTTCAAAAAGGGTGCGGTAGACATCCTTCTTAAAGTCAACGATGTTCTTCACGATCTCTTCGAAGTCCGCCCACAGAAGACGCGAAAATTCCTTCTGATGATGATTGGTTGAGAGGGAAGCAGGATCCCCGTTCCAGTAGAAGAAGAACCATTTCTGCATCTGCCCGCGGTATTTCTTGAGTTTCTCCGGAACGCTGTCCGGGAATTCATACGTAAGCCAGTTCAGAAGCTCGAACTGGGGCGGCCCGGAAAGCCGGAGTCCCGTTTCCTCTTCGAGCTCGCGAAGCGCTCCGCGCAGCGGCTCTTCGCCCTCGTCGAGACCGCCCTGGGGCATCTGGAGGGCGCCCGGCGTGCCTTCGCGCTCGCCCACAAGAACCTCGCCGCGCGCGTTAAACACGACTATGCCGACATTTCTGCGATAAGGCCTCGTATCCTGCATACGGAACAGGTCGAGAATCCGGGTACGGAGGCAAGCATTTTCGCCCGAAGAGAATGGCTTGCCCGCGCAGAGCCCGAACGCAAATCAGTTAGCTTCTATATGAAATCGGAAAAGAAGTTCCAGCACAAGAGCAGCTACTACAACGACATCGCCTTGAGGCTGATGCAGAGATTGTTCCACGTCGAACACCTGCACTACGGATACTTCGACGGAAAGCTCAAGCCCGAGATCAAGAACCTTCCTGCGGCGCAGGAAGCGTACATGAAACTGCTGCTTTCGCAGATTCCTTCCGGCGTCAAAAAGATCTTCGATGTCGGCTGCGGAACCGGCGCTGTTGCGGCAGCGCTCACAAAAAAGGGTTACCAGATGACCTGCATCGCGCCCGATCCGTATCTCGTTGACATGACGGAACAGAAGACCGGGGGCAAGGCGACGACGTTCGTCGATCTTTACGAGAACATTGATACGGAGGTAGAGCACGGATCGTTTGATCTGATCCTCATGTCGGAATCCTGCCAGTACATCAAACCGGATCCGGGCTGGGTGAACCACGTCCGGTTTTTGCGTCCCGGCGGATACAGTCTCGTTGCCGACTTCTTCAAGGTAAAGCAGCCCGACGAGCGTAACCCCAGCAAGTCCGGCCAGCCGCTGGACGACTTCCTGCGACGCGCCGAAGAAAACGGCTTCAAAGTCGTTAAGAAGCAGGACATCACGAAGAATGTTGCGCCCACTATGGACATCTATCAGGATCTGATCCTGAACCGGGTGTTCCCGATCGCCTCGGCTGTGTTCGAAATCGTCGAACGACGCGTACCGTGGATTTACAGCATCCTGAAGCGATTCTTCGGGGCGAAGATTCTCAAACTCAAAGATAAATATGAGAAGCAGGGCGCGGATTTGTTTGCGGAATACAAACGATACATGATCTTCCTCCTCCAGAAGAAAAAGTGACGTCCCTGTCCGACGCATCGAATTTGTAGTTGCTCTGTCATTTCTTGCGCTGATATGCAGTCGCATGGCTGCACGCACGTTCTACGACATCGTTGACTCCGCATCGAAGACCTGGCCGGACATGGTTTCTTTCCGCCGACGGGCCGCAAAAGGGGAGTTTGTCGGGCGCAGCTTCGCGGAGATGAAAACGCTCGTCGACCGTCTGACAGCAGGCCTCGTCGCGCAGGGAGTTAAGATCGGAGACCGCATCACATACCTCTGCGACGCATCCCCGAACTGGCTGATCGGAGACTGCGCGATCGTTTCCTCGGGTGCGGTCTGCGTTCCCCGCGGAACCGATGTCACGGACGAAGATATAAACTACATACTTTCGCACTCGGAGAGCCGTTTTGCCGTCGTTCAGAAAGAGAAGGACAAACAACGCCTCGAATCACTGAAGGCGAACTTCCCGGCCCTTGAGAAGATTTTCGTGCTTCAGACAGACACCGCTGAACTTGCCGAGGGTCCAGATTCCGTAACAGAACTCATGAAGATCGGCGCAGACCTCCTGGCCAGGCAGCCCGAGGCCGTGCGCGAACGGGTAGCTGCGCTCGACGAAAACAAGCTCGCAACTCTGATCTACACTTCCGGCACGACCGGCGCTCCGAAGGGCGTAATGCTGAGCCAGTCGGGATGGATCCACGCCATTGAATGTGTGCTCGCGCGAATCGGATTCACGCACGAAGATCGCGCGGTCTCGCTGCTGCCGCCCTGGCATGCGTTTGAACGGGCCGTGGAATACGGAATTGTTTCGCGAGGACTGGATTTTCTTGTAAGCGATATCCAGAATCTTCGCAACGATCTCTACGAATTTGAACCAACCGTGTTTCCATCCGTTCCGCGAATCTGGGAAACCGTTTACAACGGAATCCTGGGCAAAGTGAAAAAAGAGTCCAGCACGAGCCAGGCGTTATTCAATTTCTTCCTGGGCGTGGGCAGCACGTGGGCGCGCTGGAAGTCCGTTGCGTTTGATTTCGATCCTGTCATGCACAAACCATTCTTTCTCTGGTCGTGGATGCGAAGGGCAGCTGCGTTTTCGGGGCTCATCCTTCTTTCGCCTCTGAAGTTGATCGCGGGCCGTGTATTCGGCGGGATTCATGCAGCGCTCGGCGGGCGGCTGCGCATGTCCGTTTCCGGGGGGAGCGCCCTTCCCGCAGTGGTCGATCAGTTTCTGACAGCCATTGGCATAACGGTCCTCGAAGGGTACGGCATGACGGAAACGTCCGCTGTAATTTCTGTCCGCCGTCTTGAAAAGCCGACGCCCGGCACGGTCGGCACTCCGATTCCGGGTTATGAAATCCGGCTGAAAGACGAGAAAGGCAATGTGATCACAGAGCTCGGACAGAAAGGAACTCTCTGGGTGAAGAGCAAACAGATCCTGCTCGGATACTACAAACGTCCGGAGCTGAACAACGTGATTTTTGACCTGGATGGGTTCTTCGACACGGGCGACATCATGCGGCTCAATCACCGCGGAGAACTTTCCTTCGCGGGCCGGGCGAAAGATACGATCGCGCTCGGCGGCGGCGAAAACGTTGAGCCAGTTCCGGTGGAAGACAGGCTTCTGACTTCAGAATTCATAGATCAGGTCATGGTCGTCGGCGATGACAAAAAGAGCCTCGGAGCTCTGATTGTTCCGAATTTTGAGAACGTTAGACGACGACTCCCGGGCATCCCCGAAAAGACCGACCTGTGGAATTTCGACCGAACCGTCCGCGATTTGTTCAAGAACGAAATTACGCGTCTGATCTCAAAAGAAAGCGGATTCAAATCATTCGAAGTGATTCCGGGCAGCTGCTTCTACATTGTGCCGCGGCAGTTCAACCCGGATACGGAAATGA
>CAZUJO010000185.1:0-7405 GCA_964619995.1 uncultured Leptospiraceae bacterium | reverse complement strand
ATCAACGAAGAATATCGCAGCAAGTCGCCCGAAGAATGGCTTCGCGACGCCTTCATAGAACTTCAGCACGTATTCGAAACCTTTGACTGCTCCATGCTGATTTCCTGCGTTCTCGGGCTTGTGGATGAGGAAACCGGGGCCCTCTTCTACGTTTCTGCCGAGCACCCGCCCATGGTTCTCCTGCGCGACGGCACAGCCTCCTTCCTCGATCCGGAAGCGGTGCATCCGAAACTCGGTACCCCACGACCGTTAGACGGCATTCAGGTTAAGTCGTTTCAAATGCAGAAGGGCGACTCCATCGTGGCGGGATCCGACGGCCGCGATGACATTCATCTCGGCGGCGATGGCCCAAGGGTTATGAACGAAAACGAGCGGCTGTTCCTGGAAATTGTGCAGAGCATGGCCGGAGACCTGAATCGAATCACCGAACGATTGCAACACGAAGGCTCGCTCACAGACGATCTAACGCTGCTGCGCGTAAAGTTTGAGTAACCGCACGAGCGGCCGGAGAAAAATGAATGAAAATCGTTAAGGGGACTCTTTTTGCGGCTCTGCTTGCCCTGGTTAGCATTGGGGCCGTTAAGTTCGCCTATCGTGACACCGCAGAGCAGCGAGGGTTTGATTTCTCGGCCCCCATCCAGTGGAACAAAGATTATTTCCTGCTCCGACTCTTCACGCCTGCGACAACGACGGGCGTACAGGACGAAATTCGAAAAAAGAGAACTTCGCTGCTGGCCAACCTGAACCATGAACTCCTTCCACAAACCCCGGATATACAGAAGATCGCGAAGATCAAAGAAGAACTGATCGAGAATGACAAACGCTGGGATGAAAACGTCTATTTTGTTGAGCGTCAGGGTCAGGCCGCCTACTACAAAACCGTGACCGCGCCGCGGCTGCAGCCTCTCAAGATCGCGGCGGATGCCTTTATCGTGACTCCCTATTTCATCTATGGCGACGCGCACTCGCGGCTGATGCGATGGGTGATTGATCCACAATTCTCAACGGACATCCACCTATCCGGACCGGCAGGCAAGGAGCTCCGCTTTCGTGCGATTCACTCCGATTCCGTCTACAACGAGCTTGTGCTGGATCATTTAGACTATGGTTCCTGGACCTGGGAAGCCCGCGCGAAGAGCCCGCAGGGCATGCTCCAGAGCAAGGGGCATTTCGAAATGCGGGCCCCGACTCGCCTCGCATTTTATTCAGACACGCAGGATTCGCTCGATTACCATCGTCGCGCCGTCGAGTTCATCCAGAAACTCAATGCTGCACAGCCGATCGACGTGGTTCTTCACGGCGGAGACATGACGAGCTTCGGTTCAAATGAATCCGAAATGGTCGAAAGCGCTCAAGTTTTTTCCAGCCTCGGAATCCCGGGGATATTCTGTATCGGGAATCATGACTACGCAGAAGACTATGGTTACACGACTGACGCGCCATACTTCAAACAGCTCTTTTCGATTACTGCGAAGGCTGCGGCCGATTTCAAGGTTTTCACACTCGGCGACGAGCGGCCGGTCCGCCTCATGGTGCTCGACACGAACTTTCCGCGCATACCGGCGTCCTCGTTCCTGGAACAGGATCGCACGATTCGCAAGACCCTGCAGGATTCTCTGCCTGTAATCATCGCAGGCCATCACGGTTATTTCACAAAGGGCTGGCACGGCAGCTTTCTGGGAAGCCATTCAGAAACGTGGATTGAATCCCTCTATCTGAAGCTTCTGCAGAATGCAGCGGTCCCTCTGACGTTAACCGGTCATGAGCACGTCTATCAGAGAATCGTGGACGAAAACAGCAAATCACGGACAGAGCATATCGTCGCAGGCACCGCTTCGGCAAAAATCCTTTATCCGTACTTTCAATCGCCCGGCAAAGTCATGTCTCTCGAACGCAGGAGAACCGTGACTCTGATCGAAATCAAAACAAAGACACTGGAAGTATGCACGTATGATTTCGAAACCGGAGAGGCGATCGATCGAACGAGTGTTCCGTACTAACAGTTTGACGGGCGCAGGGCACTCCACTCGTCAAGTTCAGGCCGCCCGCGGCGATCTTCCATACACCCGTTTGTAAGCGCGCGAGTACGCGAAAGCGGAAGAGTAGCCTGCCTCGCGCGCGATTTCTTCGAGGGTTCGGGATTTGTCTTTCAATAGATCTTTTGTGGTTTCAAGGCGCAGACGCGTGATGTAGTCCATCGGCGTGACGCCCATGGCGGCGCGAAACCGCGAAGCAAACGCAGCCCTTGAGATTCCCGCAGTTCTGCTGAGACCGTGCAGAGTCCAGGAATGCGCAGGACGTCGGTGCACCGCATCGAGCGCGGCAGCAATCTGGTGATCCTTCATCGCGCTGCGGTATCCCATCGCCTTCGGCGGATTCTCAGAAAGCCACTGGCGCAGCGCATAGTATAGAAGAATGTCCGTCAGGCGCTGCAGAATCAGACTCGATGCGTCTTCGCCGGGACTTTCCTGCGAAAGCAAGGCCAGCACCGAATGCAATGGATGGTGCAGCGAAATCTCAGACGAAGAGACGCGCACAATCGACGGCAGCTCGCGGAAGAAAGGATGCGCTTCGCCGGAAGGGAATTCGTAACGAACCGAAAGAATCTCACAGACCGGCCCCGTCTTCGCCGGCCGGCTCGCCTGAAACCTCGAAATATCAACGACCTTCTCGCCGGGCGAAGACATGAGATCGTGATGAACCCCGCGCATCACAAACACAATGTCGCCCTTTTCAAGCCGAACGCTGCGTCCCTCGTAGGATAGATAGCAGCTTCCTCGCATGATCACGTGAAACCCGCCTGAACGCTCGCAGGGAAATCGAAATCCCCAGGAGCCCTGCAGGGTCTTCTTCACCAGCAGGTGATTCGTCCATTGAGCGTCTTTCAGGATGTCGGAAAGAAGGTCCATTCCCGCAATTTAGCCGAATTTCTCCGAAAGTCCAGAAGATTATACGATCGGGTATGCCCGTTGGACGCGCGGGCATGGGCGCAGCCCGCCGGAGCCGCTTATTTGCACATACAACAGGAGGAAATTGTGAAAGTATTCATTTACGGAGCCACCGGCAAGGTGGGAGGAAGTGTGATCGATCTGCTTCTGGCGAAAGGCCATGAAGTATTCGCGGGGACGCGCAAGCCCGAAACCGGGCGAAAAGCGGCAGGACTGACCTGGGTTGCAGCCGACGCAGCAAATCCCCAGCTCGGACTTGAGGTTCTCGACAAAGTAGACGCGGCCTTCTTCATCGCGCCGCCGGGCTTCACCGACCAGTACGCAATCCTGAGCCCCTGGATTGCCCGCGCGAAAGAAAAGAAACTGTCAAAAGTAGTTCTCATGACAGCCATGGGAGTCGAACACGCGCCGGCGGAAGCGCCGTTTCGCAAAGTGGAGCTCATGCTCGAATCCTCCGGACTGAACTACAACATCATCCGGCCGAACTGGTTCATGCAGAACTTCCAGACCTTCTGGATTTCCGGCATCCTGCGCGACGGAAAGATCTATTTCCCCGGCGGAAAAGCGAAAACAAGCTTCATTGATTCGCATGACATTGCGCAGGTGGCCGCGGTCCTTCTGACGAGCGATACCCATAAAAACCGCGCCTTCGCGCTGACAGGATCGGAAGCGCTGACCCACGACGAAGTGGCCGCGAAACTCTCAAGCGCAACCGGCAAGTCCATCAGCTACGCCGACATTACTCCGGAAGAATTCAAGAAGGGCCTGCTTTCGGGAGGAGTTCCGGAAGACTATGCTGACTTCCTGGTATTCATTGCGGGGAATCTGCGCGAAGGACATTCCGCAGGGGTTCATTCCTCCGTGAAAGACATCACAGGCAAAGACCCAATTCGATTTGACCAGTACGCGAAAGACAACAAGAGCGCCTGGCTTCAGTAATTCATCGGGCGGCCGCAAGGCCGCCTGACTCTCGCCAGCGAATTACTGCAGGATATCCAGAAACGCCGTCTTCTCAACCACACGGCAGTTTGCAGACACAGATTCGATCTCGATTGGCTTCCAATTTTTCAGAAACTCTTCTTTTGTCTCAAAAGTATCGAACGACAGAACGAAATCATCTCCGAATACGCGAAACAGCTGATCTTCGCGCACCTTTCGCATGAGCTCCTCTGCGAAACGCCGAATGACCTGATTGCCTTCATGCCATCCGAAACGAGCGTTGTGCTGGGACATGCCGTGCAGCTCGATCATCAAGCAATGCTCGCAGTGCATCCCGGGAATCAGGCCGTTGATGACCATCCAGAGATACGTGCCATTGTAAACGCCCGTCAGTTGATCTTTGAAGAAATATGCAAAGCGTTCCTTTTCCATCTGCGTGAGCGGAAGCTGCGAAGGAATCGTTCCCTGGGTCTGCATCTGACGCGCCACAATGACCGCAGCATCCACAACATCCGGATGATACCATTTACCCCGATAGGATCGAAGCTCTGCAATGGCATCTTCCGCGGTCTTCCGCCCCTGGTAAATGCGGTTTGTGGTCATCGCATCGAAGGCATCGGCCACAATCATGATATGAGAAAGCAGAGAGATCTCCTCTCCTTTTCGCCCGTCGGGGTAGCCGCTGCCGTCATATTTCTCATGATGACAGCGAATGATTTCCGCCAGGGGTTTGTAGTAGTCGATGCGCGAAAGAATCTGGTAGCCGACCGTCAGATGGGCCTTGATCAGCTCATATTCTTTGAAGGAAAGCTTGCCTGGCTTTAGAAGCACGGAATCGGGAATGATCACCTTGCCGATGTCGTGCAGAATGGCAGCTTCGCGCAGGCGCGCCGTGCTTTCTGCGTCCAGATTCATTTGTTTTGCAATCGCAACGCAGTAATCGGCCACGCGTCTCGTATGGCCTGCCGTGTACGCGTCTCGCTGCTCAATTACGCCCACGAGCATTTCAATGAGTTCTTCATAGTGCTTCGCGCGCTCTTCCTCCATTACCTGGATCTGCTTTTTATGATTCTGCAGTTCATGACTGGACTCGAAGAACTCAAACAAGCGATAAATCTGCGAAATTAGATACTTCGCAAGCTCCCGCTCCGAATGGCTCCAGCGCGCGGACCGCAGGGTCACGATCTCGTTGTATTTCTCAAATGATTTTCGCGGCGAAATCAAGCCCTTCTGATTCAAGATCGCCTTCTGATTCGGGTCCCCGCTCCATGTAATCGTCTGCGTCTTTTCGCCGCGCCGCCAGATCCACCAGCTGTGCGGATGAGTTTCCAGCTTCAGCACAAGCAGTCCGGCGCAGTCGCGCAGAATGCTGTCCGGCAGATCCGGAGCCAGCGAAGCGAGGTGATCTGTCTCGAAAATCGGACCGTGCATCTTCGGTGCAATGACCGAAAGCAAGCGATCAATCTCGTCGGCCGTTTCCTTAAAATTTCGCAAAATAATCCGGCCTTCTGCGCGAACACAAAAACCGTCCGAGGGCAATACCGATTGAAACAAGAAACTCCTGGATTCAATGAGGTCCAGAACGTCCTGATTCTTATCCTGACTGAGCACGATATCCATTACGGCATCGAGGCGGGCGAGAAGCTGGCCGCTGATTCGTTCGTGTTCGCTCTCTTCGCGCATCTGAATGATTCCGCCGAGAATCCCGCCAAATGCCTCGGAGATATTCACGCGGCTGAGATCGGGCGCGTACGATTTTCTATGGTGACAGCTGATCAATCCCCAGAGCGCTCCGCACACAATGATGGAAATCGTCATCGTCGCCGTAACACCCATGTTCTTGAGATACTCAAGGTGGATGGGCGAAACGCTGCGCAGATAGCTGTGGCTCATATCGAGGGCGCCCATACCGGGCGAAGCATCGAGAACCGGAACCGCTTCGTATGCTCCGTCCACAATCGTGCGGATCATGTTCTTTCGGTACAATTCCCGGGCCTGCGCCGGGATGTCGCTCGCTGGATAATGGAGGCCCAGATAGGACTCCATTCCGGGCTCGTGGGACTCAGCAATCACCTGCCCGTTGAATTCCTCGTCGAAGCGGTAAATCATCACGCGATCATAACCGGTCAGTGCGCGCATTTCGAACGCCGCCGTTTGAAAGAAATCATCGCCACCCTGCGTCTTCATGACCGTGGTAACCATGTCGTTTAACCGCAGTTCTACGAAGTTTGATTCGTCCCCGCCTTCGCAGACTGCAAACTCCACGATTACTTCGCTTCCGGCATCGCATACAAGTATGTCATAACAGGATTCTGAAAATTCCGGGGCTCTGTGCCGGAAAATAATATGACGCTTCCTTCGCGAGAAGTCAGTTCGCTGCAATATGAGGCCCGTGAGCGAAGGTGAAAAACACTCAGAGAGACTTTTGCCGATGAACCGCTCTCTGCCAGGCACATTCTTGCTGCACCGCCCGATGACAAGACTGCCCCGGTCAAATGACAGAATGAAACCGTGGGGCTGGATTAAATGCGGAATGTGGATGGGTTCTTTTTCGCATTCACGTAAATCAAGACTGGTCAGCATCGAGCACCTCTCGCATTGCAACGAAGGCCGCGCAGGCGCCCCCAATTACTTCGGGCAGAAGATCGGGCCGAGTTTCTCCGAATGCGTCCAGAAAACGGCAGTATTCGGCCCAGCGCTCTGCGTTCGCTTCGCCATACGCAGAGAAATAGGAAACGCAGGCGGCGAATTGAGTTCCGGCAAAGAGCTGCGGGATTTTCTCCGCGAGAATTCGCCCGCCCATGGTGGAACCCTCAAGTACATACATCAGGCCTGCCGCCTCCGCAAAACTTCGTGGAAACCATGAAGGAGAACGGCCTCCCGGATTTCCGCCGATGAGCGAAAGGTCCTGATCAAGAAGCGCCAGACGTCGGCGATTCTGAATATCCAGACCGAACGCTTTCCATTCCGGAATTGCGCACACAATCGGTTCCCAGGATGAGTGAAGCGCATGCAGACAGCCGAGGTAGGACCGAAATTGATTTTGCGAAAGGGCGCCTCCAATGAGGAGGCGGGGATAAAGCGCAAGCTCGACGTCACGATGAAACGGCTTTGTGAGACGTTTGAGTCGATTGCGCAGCCCTTGCTCGTCCTGGTCCATCCCCTCCATGCCCTGGGTACCCGGAGGGTCGTCCAGCGAAATCGGTCACACGTTACACCGTTAGGCGAACGCAGAATCGTTTTTGAGACTCAGTCTTGCAAATCACGGGCTTCATACCCTGGACAACGCTGCGATCGCAGAACAGCGATACAGCGATACAGCTATGTGCGCATAACGTTCAGCGGATTGAATCAGCGACCCGGGAAAAATCGGGAAGATCGCCCGCGTGGGCCGGCAGGTGAACAAACTTCACGAGCCCGCCCCGGTCCACGGCGAATGTGCCCGCCATCTGCCAGCGCGTGCCATCCGGCTCACGATTGCGAATTCCTTTCGGAAGAAGCTCAATCACGGAAAGAAG
>CAZUJO010000184.1:766-7407 GCA_964619995.1 uncultured Leptospiraceae bacterium | reverse complement strand
GGACTGCCTGGGATGGGATGGTCTATGACCCCAAGCTTGATCTGCTGTATGTAGGCACTGGGAACGGCGCGCCTTGGAATCGCGCGATTCGCAGTCCCGGCGGCGGGGATAATCTGTTCCTGGCAAGTATTCTCGCTATCAACCCCGATACCGGACGTCTCGTTTGGCACTACCAAACGACGCCGGCGGAAACTTGGGATTACACGGCGACCCAAAAAATGATCCTCGCGGATCTGCGCATCGGCGGTCGCTTGCGTCAGGTCATCATGCAAGCGCCAAAGAATGGTTTTTTCTATGTGCTCGATCCGCGCACGGGTCTTTCCGCCCTCGAAACCGTCCGTATTTCGCGAGCCTCTGCGGAGCAACGCGCCGGCCGCGCCGGAAGACTGGCTCCCGGCGTCTGCGTTCGCCTGTATGACGAAGAAGAGTTCCGCCGCATGCAGGCCCATGCGAAGCCCGAAATTCTCGAAGCGGATTTGTCTCCCCTCCTGCTGGAGCTGGCCGCCTGGGGCTCAAGCGAGCTCCGCTTTCTTGATCCGCCTCCGACCGCCCATGTTCAATCATCGCGTGCTCTCCTGCGTCTTCTCGGCGCTCTCGATGATGCGGGCGCAATTACAGAAACCGGACGCAGAATGAATCTGCCTCTGCATCCGCGCCTTTCGCGGATGATTCTCGAAGCAAGAAACGAACGCGAGCTGGACGCCGCCTGTGATCTCGCTGCCGTTCTATCCGAGCGCGACATTCTGCGTGGAAGCGGCGCGGATTTGAGGGAGCGGCTCCGGGCCATGGCGGATGCAAGAGACGGAGTGTTTGCGCAGGCCTCCCATCGAGGCAGCCTTACGCGCGCGCTGAAGATCGCCCGCGAAATGCGCAGACTCGCCCCGCAGATCGACCGCGCGTCAGACGCAGAAGGGGGCGGATTTCAGCCCGGAAGACTCCTTGCAGCGGCCTACCCGGACCGGATTGCGCGCGCCCGCGATGAAAAAATGGAACGTTATCTGCTCTCCAACGGGCGCGGAGCCCGGCTCGAAGGAACCGATCCGGTCCGCTCCGAGTTTCTGGTCGCGGCGGAAACACGCGGGAGCGGCGCAGACAGCATCATCGATCTGGCTCTGCCTGTCACTCTGACTGAGCTTCGCACGTTCACGCATTTGATCACGTTCGCAGAAGAAAAGGGGCTCGACCAGTCGGGCAGGGGCGTCGCCCGGCGCGTGGAGCGTTTTTTGTCGCTTGAGATCGCCGCCGAAGAAACGCTTGCGGAGGGCGGGGACGCGGTGCTGGCAAGCGTTGTTGCGCGCGGAATCACCAGGCATCCTTCCTGGAAATCGACGGAAGGCCTTCGCTTGCGCGTAGAATTTCTGCGCCGTCAGGGCGAGGACCTTCCGGATTTCTCGGATGCCTGTCTTGAGAGGACTGCATCTGAATGGCTTTCGCCCTATGTTTCTGTTATGCGTTCACTGGCGGAAGCGGATCGACTGGATCTGGGTGAGGTTCTTTCCGCGATGCTTTCGCACGGGCAGAGGCAGACGTTACGCGACGAGGCTCCCGAGAAAATCCGCGTTCCGAGCGGCTCTGAAATTCAGGTGGACTATTCGGGCCACGAGCCTTCCGTTTCCGTAAAGCTTCAGGAGCTCTTCGGACTCACAGAGACGCCCCGCATCGCGCGCGGTCGATGCGCTTTGACGCTGCAACTTCTGTCGCCCGGCCAGCGCCCGATTCAGGTTACGAAGGATCTCGCAGGATTCTGGAAACGGACTTATGCCGAAGTGCGCAAAGAACTGCGCGGCCGTTATCCGAAGCACCCGTGGCCGGAGGATCCCATGACGGCCGTGCCTACCAGGTTCACAAAGAAGCGTCAGGAACGCGAAGCTCGCTGACGCCCGTTGTCCCGCGACTCTGCTTATACCAGAGTGCTGATCTCTTCTACGAGGCGCTTGCGAAACTCACCGTTTTGAAAGCGCACGTCGGATGGATTGATCAAGAACTGATTTCGCACGACACCCATTCGATCCGTGTGAATGGCGGCCTCAAGAATGTCGATGTCCATGAGAAAGAACGCCTGCGACAGCGAGAGAAGAAGCCCGGGCTGGTCTGAGCCAGAAACCACGAGCATCGGCCGATCGTCGAACGTCAGTTCTACGGAACCCTTCCATTTTCGGGCTCGAGCGGGTATGCGCTTCTCGTTCGCGATCAGGTACTCGAGAACCGACACGCCGCGAAACAGAAGGCTCTCAAAGTCCTTCATCATCGTGGCTGCCTTTCTCTCGTCGAGGAGGGCCTTTGGGTCCGTGAGCTGGAGGTAGAATTCGTCTTCGATGCCCATGTTTTTGGGCGACTGAATTCGTCCCTCGAGCACAGAAAAGCCGTGCACAAAGAGGACGGCGCACAGCCTGAAGAGTACTCCCACTTCGTTGCGATCGGATTCAATGCGCAGCCGGTAACCGGCACGATCCGTGAAGAAGGAGAGTCGGATGGGGTCAGCCCCCCGGAGTGTATGTATGGATCTCCAGGATGCTGTCTTTTCGAGCACAGGTAGCATGATTTTTTTCTTCCTGACCGACAAAGAGCAAGATCCATGCCTGCGTCCTGGAGACGCGAAAAAGGTTTGAGTCCGGCGAAGCCCCGGCCAATTTGATCCGGTGAAGGCAAGCGAAGCGAATCGTATCTACGAACAATGCATTTTGGATTACCACAAAACGGATAACGTTGATCATCCGTTCAAGAACCCTTTGAACGGAATCGACGGCCTTTTGTACCAGAAATGCTGGATTGATACAGTCCAGTGGCATCTCGAAGACATCATTCGCAGCCCGAATCTCGCGGCCGATCACTTCATCGCGACGAAACGGCGCATCGACAAAAGTAACCAGGAAAGGACAGATTGCGTCGAAAAGATGGACGATCACTTTCTCGAAAAATTCAAGAACGTGAAGGCTGCCTCCGGAGCGCGCATGAACTCGGAGACGCCTGCCTGGCTATTGGACAGAATGTCGATTTTACAGCTGAAAATATATCATATGCGCGAGCAGACTGAGCGTGCTGACGTTGACGAAGCCCACCGCGCGCAATGTAAGCAAAAATTAACCATTTTGCTGGAACAGAAGGCAGACCTTGAGCTCTGCTTTGACCAGCTCATGGGCGATCTTGAAAACGGGCAAAAGTATATGAAAGTATACCGTCAGATGAAGATGTACAACGATCCGAAACTGAACCCCGTTCTTTACGGCGGAGCTAAGTGACTTGAGATATCTCGTCCTCCGCTTCTCGGCCATGGGTGATGTGGCGCTGCTTGCGCCGGTGCTGGCCGCTCTTGCAAAAGAGCACTCCCGCATTGCCATAACACTGGTTACCCGCAAGGCATTTGCCCCTTTTTTCTACAACATTCCCGGCGTCGAAGTGATCGGGGCGGACGTTGACAGGGAATACAAAGGGCTCTTCGGCCTCTACAAGCTCTATCGAGAGCTGCAGGCCCTCGGGCCGTATGACCAGGGCATCGACGTGCATGGAAGCATGCGCAGCCGGATCCTCCGCTTCTATTTCAGGCTTTCGGGCCTGAAATTCTCTGCGATTGTGAAGGGCCGCCGCGAAAAGTCCCTCCAGGTGCGCCGGTACAACAAAGTCCTTGAGCCATTGCCGCACATGGTAGAGCGCTACATGCATGTGTTTGAGCGGGCAGGCATCTCCGCCGATCCGGGCCGCGGGCCCTGGATCAATCCGGACACGCACTGCCGCGCCCTGGCCATGGACTATCTGAAGAAGATAAATAAACCCAACAAATCGAATCAGTGGATCGGGATCGCTCCATTCGCGGGGCACGCCCAGAAGATGTGGCCGATTGAGAAGATGCGGGAGCTCGTGAAGCTTTTATCAAAGATCGACGCCACGATCTTCCTGTTCGGCGGCAAGGGCAAAGAAAAGGAAATCCTGGAATCCATTCACGCGGAAAATCCCGCGAACACGTATGTGGTAGCCGGCAACCTGAACCTGGAAGGGGAAATGGCCCTGATTCTGCGCCTCGATGTGATGATCGCGATGGATTCTTTCAACATGCACATTGCGTCTCTGCTCGGAACCCGCACGATCTCCATCTGGGGAGCCACGCATCCCTATTCCGGATTCGGTCCGTACGGTCCAAATTCAGTGATTGTGCAGATTGACCCTGCACAGCTTCCGTGCAGGCCCTGTTCGATTTTTGGAAATAAGCCCTGCTATCGCAAGGATCTCGCCTGCATGAACTGGATCACGGCCGACCGTGTCTTCACAGAGATCAAGCAGCTGCTTGCAGTCGAAGAGCTAAAGCCCGTTTCGCTCTAAACCTCTTGAGCGGCTTCGCTCAGAGCATTCCAAAAATCCATTCGAGAATCGCCTTCTGAGCATGCAGACGATTTTCTGCCTGTTCGAAGATCGAATGCTTGTACTTCTCCATGACTTCTGCCGTGATCTCCTCGCCGCGGTGCGCGGGCAGGCAGTGGAGAACGACGTGGCCTTTCGCGGCGAGCGAAAGCAGCTCTGTCGTAACGCAGTAGTTTGCGAAGTCCTTCTTCCGCATTTCTTCTTCTGCTTCCTGGCCCATCGAAACCCAGGTGTCCGTGTAGACGATCTGCGCATCGCGCACGGCGCCAGCGGGATCTGTGAACTGCTGAAAGCCGCTGCCGCGTTCATTGAGCGCCGCAAGCACCTGCGGATGAACCGTACTGTATGCGCGCGGCGACGCAATCGTCACATGTGCTTTCGCATACGTGGCCGCCAGGGCGAGCGAGTTGAACACGTTATTCGGCTCTCCTACGAATGCGATTCGCAGGCCGCCGTGCAGGCTGAAGCCCAGCTGCTCCATGGTCATATAATCCGCGACGATCTGGCATGGATGGTGGATGTCGGAGAGACCGTTGATGACGGGAATGCGGTTCATTCCAGCCATAACCTCAAGGTTGCGGTGATCGCGCGCGCGCACCATCATTGCATGGCAGTAACGCGCGAGGACTTCCGTTGTATCTTCGAGACTTTCGCCGCGGCCGAGCTGAAGCTGCATGGCTTCCAGTGAAATCGGGACGCCGCCCATTTCTGTAACCGCGACACTGAAGCTCAGGCGCGTGCGCGTGGAAGATTTTTCAAAGAGAAGGGCGATGCTTTTTCCCGCAAGCGCATCCTTCGCGAGAGCCCGGTTGTTGCGGTGTTCACGCGCCCGGTCCAGGATTCGAAAGAAATCCTTTTCCGACAGGTCGGTTGGGGAAAGCAAATGTCTCATAGTCTTCTCTTCTAAATATTATCGGGAACCGGATGCCGTTCTTGCAAAGGTGGCAATGGCTCTGGCCGCTTTTTCGGCCGGATTTCCCGTTCCCAGGGATCTTTTGATGTATTCCAGTTCCTGAACGATTCCCCGGCGGTAGCCATCGTCTTCCAGTATCCGCACCACCTCCCGCGCAATGTTCTCGGGCGTGACCTCTGTCTGAAGCAGTTCAAGGGCGACCTGCCGGCGTGCCAGGATATTGACAATGCCGATAAAACGCGTGCGCATCAGGAGGGAGGCCAGGATGACGTTGACCCAGCTGGTGCGATACAGGATGACCATGGGCCGCAGGAAGAAGGCCGTTTCCAGAG
Organism: uncultured Leptospiraceae bacterium; assembly: GCA_964619995.1. Classification (GTDB taxonomy): domain Bacteria; phylum Spirochaetota; class Leptospiria; order Leptospirales; family Leptonemataceae; genus JAEUSB01. The sequence continues at coordinate 1,809 of CAZUJO010000184.1, read as the reverse complement.
TCGCTGTGCCGGAGGCGACCACGACGACGTCGGCGGCCTCCATGGCGCGCAGGGAGCGGTCCTTCAGATATTCAACCTTCAGGTCCGGATATTCAGCGAGCCGGGCGAGAATCGTTTCTTCCATGCGCGGGTTGATGTTCGGCAGGATGAAGCGTGCGGCCGGGTAGCCCTTCAGAAGCAGGCGCGCCGCATCGAGCATGTCCGGGAGCAGGCCTCTGATTTCTGAGGGCCGGGATCCGGGAAGGAGCGCAATGGTCTTTCCGCGCTTCAGGGCAATCGGTGATTCTTCGGCGAGTCGCTCCGGGATTCTCTTCACAAGCGGATGCCCGACGAACTCACAGTTCACGCCGGCTTCCGTGTACATTTCTTTCTCGAATTCGAAGAGAACGAGCATCAGGTTTACGTTCTCTTTGATCGTCTTGATGCGGCTGTAATGCCAGGCCCAGAGTTGAGGCGAAACGAGAAAGATGACCTGGATCCCTTCATCGCGCAGCATTTTCGCAAGGCGCAGATTGAACCCTGGATAGTCGATCAAGAGCGCGAAGCGCGCGCCGCGCTCCTTTGCCTGAACCACCAGGGACTTCGCAAGTTTCTTCAGGCGCGAATAATTCTTGAGCGCCTCGACAAAACCGATGACTGCCATTGACTCAACGCTTTCAAGAATTTCCATTCCCTCGCGCTTCATTGTCTCGCCGCCGGTTCCAAAGAACTCGCGGAAGCCGTGTTTCTTTAAATGCGCGATGACGTCCGCGCCCAGCAGATCGCCTGAATGTTCTCCTGCAACGACCAGGAGCGGTCCCTGATCTGTGCTTTTGAGAAGTTCGGCAGCAATCCTGCTGCGTGCCTTCTTGCTTGCGCTCGGCAGCGGAAGACTTTTCATATATGCGCTGCCTTCCTGCACAGCTTCGTGAGGGATTTGGGATCGGATGATTCCGGTTTGCAGGATACGATGGAAATTCCCATCTTCTGCGCTTTTGAAATGAACTCTTTATGATTCAAAACGAGCGTTCTTCCCGATTCAATTGCAAGCACGCGGCAGCCGG
>CAZUJO010000184.1:0-756 GCA_964619995.1 uncultured Leptospiraceae bacterium | reverse complement strand
AGGTCAAACCTGGGATCGTGGTTCGTCTTTGCGACCTTGCACACAACCGCGCCGCGGTTTCGAAAAAGCGTTCCTCCTCTCCGGATGCACTGGTCGGTTCCTTCCGCGCATTCGACTGCGAGAATGGAGAGCTGCCCGGCAACCACCGTCTGGCCCAGATCGAGGCGGTTGATTTCGCGCGCGTAGATCATTCCAAAGGATACATCGTCGATTTCACGGCTCTTCAAAGACGGGCCGTATCTTCCCTCGGGCAGATACAGATGCTTCAGGTGTGTGTCCTGCGCGATGATTGTGAATCCCTTCCTGTCAAATTCGCGCGAAGCAAACTCAAAGAGAGTGGTGTCTGCCTGGTTTGTCATGCGCGCGAGCAGCAGAATGGACCGGAGATCAAAACGAGGATTGTCATAGAGAATGTCGCGCGTGGCTTTCCCGAGCAGGATCACCTTACCGATGTTCTGCGATTTCATCTCGCGGAAGACTGACGAATAGAGCTTGGTCAGCGTGACGGGAATGGCAACGCGGCGAAGATCCGCGGGAGGCGGATCCGTTGTGAAGCAGAAGACGCGGACATCCTCGCCCGCGGAAAGCGCCGCCCGCGCGGCGAGCCAGGGAAGCTCCCCGCGGCCGGCGAGGATGCCGAGTCGTTTCATGAGCCCGTGCCTGAGCCTGAAGCGCTGGATGAGCTGGAACCGGAAGAACCCGAGCTTGACCCGGATGATCCGCCGGAGCTGGATGAAGAACTGGAACTGGATGAGC
>CAZUJO010000183.1:7223-7467 GCA_964619995.1 uncultured Leptospiraceae bacterium | reverse complement strand
CGATCGAGCCCCGCGCCATCAAGTTGTCAAAGCGGTAGCGCAGCCGGTCCCGCAGGGTGATTCTGTGCATGTTGGAAAACCTCAGGCCGAACTTAGCAGAACGACCGGTTTTCGCGCAATTCAATTCCGGGCTCGGGGCCCGGATAAAGTGCAATCAGGACTTGCGGCTTTGCATCAGGCGCTTGAGATCCGCAAACTGGATCATCTCACGCTGGCTCTTTCCGGCTGCAATCATCGGGAAGAC
>CAZUJO010000183.1:6949-7213 GCA_964619995.1 uncultured Leptospiraceae bacterium | reverse complement strand
CGGGCCCGCCGTCTTTCAGGAAGAACTCAAGCCCCTGGTCAATTTCGTCCGGCGAAGTAATCCGCATTCCGGGAATGCCGTAGGCTTCGGCCAGTTTCACGAAATCCGGGTTGTAGGCCCATTCCGATTCGGCGAAGCGCTCTTCATAGAAGAGCTCCTGCCACTGCCGTACCATTCCGAGGAAATTGTTGTTCAATAGAAGAATCTTCAAACCCAGATTTTACTGCCGAATCGTAGCGAGTTACTGGATACACATCTGATAGG
>CAZUJO010000183.1:0-6939 GCA_964619995.1 uncultured Leptospiraceae bacterium | reverse complement strand
GCCGCTTGCCCGTGACGGCCGGATCTACTACTCCGTCACCGGTTACGCAGACCACGAGATCATCGGGCCTGGCAAACTTCGCTCCGATGGCCGCAGGAAGACCGTAACCCATAGTTCCGAGTCCGCCGCTCGTCAGCCAGCGGTTTGGTTCATCAAACTGATAATACTGCGCCGTCCACATCTGATGCTGGCCGACGTCCGTCGAAACAATCGCCTTGCCCTTCGTCGCTTCGAAGAGCTTCTGCAGCATCTTCTGAGGCTTGATGACTTCTTTGCTGTCATCGTAGCTGAGCGGATGAGTTTGTTTGTATTCCTCGAGATGCTCTACCCAGGCGCTGCGGTCTTTCTTTTCCACATAGGGAAGCAGGGCCTGAATCACATCTTTCAAATCTCCGCAGAGGAGATGATCGACGCCCACGCGCTTGTTGAACTCGGAGGCATCAATATCGACGTGCCCGCGCACTGCATCGCGCGCGAAATCATCCGGCTGCCCGGCTACGCGGTCATCGAATCGCGCGCCTAGAGAAAGAATGAAATCACATTCGAGCACTGCTTTGTTCGCGGCGGCAGTGCCGTGCATGCCGAGCATGCCGAGAGAGAGAATGTGCGTGCCAGGAAAACCGCCGATGCCCATGAGGGTCGTTGTAACAGGCGACATTGTCTTTTCGGCGAGGGCTTTGATTTCGCGCGCCGCGCCTGAATTGATGGCGCCTCCGCCGACGTAGAGGAGCGGTCGCTCTGCGCGATTGAACGCTTCCGCCAGCTTCTGAACGTCGCCAAGGATCCCCGGTTTTTCTGTAAAGCGGGGCGCAAGCTCCATCACACCGCGAAGATTTTCGGTCTCTTTTACCTGCACGTCTTTCGGAAGGTCAATGAGCACTGGACCGGGGCGGCCGCTGTTACAGAGATGCCAGGCTTCCTCGAAGGTCCGCGCGAGATCGTCTGCGGATTTCACCAGCGCGTTGTATTTCGTAACCGGAATGGATATCCCGAAAATATCGGCTTCTTGAAATGCGTCCGTGCCGATCGCCGTCGTTGCCACCTGCCCTGTGATGACCAGGAGCGGAATCGAATCGAGCTTCGCGTCGCAGAGACCGGTGATGGTGTTGGTCGCGCCCGGACCGCTCGTAACAATCACAACGCCCGGCTTCCCGGTCACGCGCGCATAGCCTTCGGCCATGTGCATCGCACCCTGCTCGTGCCGCACGAGGATGTGCTTGATCTTGGAATGATAGAGTTCGTCGTAAAAAGGAAGGATGGCCCCGCCGGGATAGCCGAACACCAGGTCTACACCGTGGGATTGGAGAAGCTCAACGAGCAGCTTGGAACCGCTTTTCTTCATTGCAAAAACACCGCCCTGGACTTTTTCTATATATTCGGAATCCGGGCTGTATGACAACTCCAAAAGAAGCGAAAGATCCGGGCGAGCTGTTGAAGCTGATCGCCCACGCGGACCTGGAAGCGCCTCTGATTGTGCTCATTTCGGGCGACGACGTGGAACTTGTCGAGCAGGCCCTGGAGAAGATGAAGCACCGGGTCCTGTCGAAGCACAAGGACTGCCTGATCCCGGTATTCGGAAACGAACCCGAAGACGATATGCGATTTCTGACCGAAGTCGAGAACGTGCCGCTGTTCTCGCCTTTCCGCCTCATCGTAGTTCGAGACGCGCAGGCCGTTCTCCAGAACCTGCTCAAACAGAGCGACCGGAAGAAGGACCTGAGTCATTTCATCGGGGCGATCCCCGACCGCACATGGCTGCTCATCCACTACGCGGGCAAAGCGACCGATGAGTTTCTCAAGCTGTGGGGACCCGCGGCCGTTCATCTGCCGACGAAGGATCTCTTTCCGGAGAAGATCATCGACTTCATCCGCGCCGCAGCAAAGAAGGCGGGCCTTCAACTGGCGGAGGAAGCCGTTCTTGAAATCCGTGACCGCATCATCCCGAGGCCGGGGGCCCTTGAGGCGGCGGTGACGCGAATCCGCGATCATCTGCCGCAGGGAGAAAAGAACGCGTCTCTGGAATTCGTGCAGGAAGTGCTGTTCCCCTATCCAGGCTGGAATCTGGGCACGCTGGTGGATGCGCTTTTTGCGTCCGACTCCGCGCGATTCTTCGCCGAAATCAGCAAGCGCGATCCCGCTGACGATTACTATCGTCCCATGAAAGCAGTCCTGAATCGAACGGATGAACTGCGGCGCGCGAAACTTGCGCTCGAGCACGGCATGAGCGATCACGACATTCTCGTATATACGGGACATTCCGCCCGGCACCAATTCGTGCAGAAGAAAGTGCTGCAGAGGCTTCGGTACGAGTGCGACCGCTATTCTATGGAGAAACTTCAATCCATTTATGACGCGCTCCACGAACTCTTCTACGACTTCCGGCGAGGGACAGACCGCGACCAGCAGGAGCTCCTCTTCACGCAAAAGATGACCGGTATTTTCTTCTAGACGCCGAGTCCCGTCCCTTTTTTCTCCTGGACATGAAGGTGAAATTCTGGGGCGTTCGGGGTTCGATAGGATCCCCGGTGAAAGGACATGCGCTCCGCGAAAAGGTCCGGCGGATTCTGCAATATGCTTCGCCGGCCGACATCCTGGATGACGACGCCATCGAGCGGTTCTTGAAGTCTCTTCCGTTCTCTCTTCTGCAGACCTACGGCGGCAACACTACCTGTCTCGAGATTCGTTCGGATTCAAATGATCTTGTGATCGTCGATGCAGGCACAGGCATCCGTGAGCTCGGAATGAAAATGCTCTCGGAGGGATTTCTCCAGGGAAAGGGCGAATGCGCGATGGTCTTCACTCATACTCACTGGGATCACATTCAGGGCCTCCCTTTCTTCGCGCCGTTTTACATTCCAGGAAACAAGTTCAACATTCACGCCGTGTCCGATCATCTTGAAGACCGGCTCAAGTATCAGCATTCCAATCGGCACTTCCCCGTCGGCTTCGAGGAAATGCGCGCTGCGCGGGAATTTTTCCAGCACGACGAAAAGGAAACGTGGCAGCTCTACGGAATGGACGTGCGCACGAAGGGGATGCGTCATCCCGGCAACAGCTATTCGTACCGTTTTGAGCAGGGCGGCCGTTCGATCGTATTCGGAAGCGATGCTGAATTCAAACTCGAAGACATGGACCGCATCGATGAATACATGGACTACTTCCACAACGCAGATGTTTTGATTTTCGACACGCAGTACACTTTTGAAGAACAGCTGCAGAAGATCGACTGGGGACACAGTTCCGCCTCCATAGCAACCGACATTGCGCTTCGCGCAGGCGTTAAGAAGCTCGTGCTCTTTCATCACGATCCCTCGTATGATGATGAAAAGCTCGACGAGGTATACCTGAGAGCCTTGCGCTACCGCGAAATGATGGATAAACAATCTCGACTCGAAATCGTCATGGCCTACGAAGGCCTGGAACTTGCCGTATGAAAAACAAATTTCTGCTCACAGCAATCCTCCTGACGTCAGGCGCTTTTGCGGGACTGCCCGTACACGCCGATGAACTCAAGGACCGCATCGCGGCAGTGCCAAATCCGCGGGCCACGTACGGCGGCTGGGTTTCGGATCCTTACAACATACTTGCCACACGCAAGGCAGACATTGACCGCCTGATTTCCGAGCATGAGCGAGAAACATCCGATGAGGTTGCCGTCGTAGTCCTCCCCACCATCGGAAAGATCGTGCCGAAAGAATTTGCCACTGAACTCTTCAACACGTGGAAGATCGGCAAGGCGAAGAAGAACAACGGCGTTCTGGTTCTGCACGTTCTCGACCAGAGGCGAATTGAAATCGAAACGGGCTACGGGGCCGAGGGTCCGCTCCCCGACATCAAGTGCAAATGGATTCTTGATGAAGTAGTCATTCCCTACTTCAAAGAAGGAAGTTTTGCAGACGGACATTATGAGGGCGTTCGCGCCATTCTCCGGGCTCTGAGCGATCCTGAAATCGGCCACGACGCGCTTATCTCAGGAACCGAAACGAAGCCGGGTGAAAGCGTTCAGACCATTCCGAAAATCCCCGAACGCGACGAAATCACGCTGAAGAACATGCCGCCGCTCGAAAAATCAGTCTACGACGGAAGAATGACGGGATGGCTGGGCGCCGGCGGAGCGGGACTGTTTGTTCTTGGCTACCTTGTCTACTGGCTCTTTGGAATGGGACGCGATCCTTATAAAAAGTATAAGATCTACCAGGGCGCCGGATTTCCATTTCACTACGGCGCAGCCCTTGCGTTCGGCGGCGCAAGCGGTGTATTCGAATACGGAAAAACAGAGACCTGGTGGTCCGGAATTCCTGTCTGGCTCGTGGTATCCGGTCTGATCGCCTGGATGAGAAATTCAAAGCTGCAGGCGCTGCGAAACGAGCCCCGCATATGCGAATGCGGAAAGACCATGCGCAAGCTGTCGGAAGATGAAGACGACAGCTATCTCCAGAAGGGCAACGTCGCGGAAGAAAAGATCCATTCGATGGACTACGACGTATGGGTCTGCGAATGCGGAAAACACCGCATCGAGGCATACTCGGGCGACTCGCCCGCGGACAAGTGTGAAAAATGCGGCTTTAAGACGTACCAGGTGTCTTCGACGACAACGCTTCGCGCGGCGACCACTTCTTCGGAAGGCTTGCGCGAGATTGTCTATCTCTGCGCCAACTGCGCGCACACGGAAACGGTTCGCGAGACGATTCCAAGAATTTCCACGTCATCGTCCTCTTCTTCGTCATCATCGAGCAGCGGAGGATCTTCGTTCGGGGGCGGAAGTTCGGGCGGCGGCGGAGCCGGCTCGAGCTACTGAGCAGCAAGGCGGCGCCGGAGCGTTACTTCGTTGCCGGCGTCATTGTATTCAACCGTATCAAAAAAGTCCACGGCGAAAGCGACCCCGCGCCCGTGAAACAGCGCTGAAGGATCTCCAATCGATGCTTTCGCGCGTGCAAGCATTGCGCGATGATCGAATCCGCTGCCCTCATCGCGAACGGTGAACGAAATCTCTCTTTCATCCGAATCCACCCGCACGTAAATTCTCCGGTCCGCCAGAAGCGGATTCTTCAACCGCTCCGCAATCAGTTCAGAAAGAGTTCCGTTCTCGAGAGCCGCGGATTTCTCTTCGAAGGTAATGCCGAGGTTTCCGTGTTCGATCGCGTTGATGATCACTTCGCGGAGCGCCAGCCGCATCATCATGAGTTCGTCTTCCGACACGCGAGCAATGATGCCCGCCGTGATGGACTGGTTCAACTGGTCGCCCAGGTGAAAGCTGTTCACAAGCGAATAAGCGCGGCGGTCTTCAAGGCAGTATCGCGCAAGCACGTCCATCGGTCTCTGCGCCAGGTTTGCCAGAATGGCTGACCCTCCTTCGAGATTCACGCGTTGCAGGCGCACAATGAGCTCTACGAGATCGCCCTGGGATGCGCGGAAATGCGCAGAAAACTCCGAAGCCTCTCCCGTCTCCGTGAGACGCGCAAGGCGCTCTTCGAGAAGCCGCCGGTCAAACAGTACGCTTCCACCGGGCTGTTCGAAAATCAAATCTGTGAGCAGCCGTCCCTCAAGCCGCATGTAACCGAGGATGCGCGATGCAGCCTGATTTGCCGTAAGAATGCGGCCGGCCGCGTCCAGGGACAGAATGATCTCCGCGGAATCCTCAACGAGATGACGGTAACGCTTCTCCGAATTCGCAAGGTCCACCGCCAGCTCCTGCGTGCGGCGAAAGGACTCCGCATACAGCCTGGAAAGAAGAAAGGCCTGCGTGAACACAAACAGGAGCAGCCCGGCGCTCACGGTAAACCCGCTGTTGACGACGGCCCTGCTGTAGAGTATATCGTTGATCGAAGTACCGAACAGAAAGAGCGCGGTTGCGAGGAACACACGCCCGCCCGGGCGCTTTTGCATTACCTGCCAGACTCCACCCGCCAGTATGTATACACCGCATGCGGCGAGCGCGGCCTGGTAGAACCAGAGCATTTGCGTATAACGGTAAGACGAAAGGAACAGGACAAAGAGCGTGCCAACTGCGAAGACTGCGGCCGTAGTCCGCACGAAAACCTTCCCGAAGAATCTTCCGGGAAAAAGAGAGGATACATAACTTGCAAACATCGGCACGGAAAGATAGAACGTGATGTACTCAAGACGCCTGCAAAATGCGGCCGAGTTCTCCGGAAACAAGGAGTACCAGAGCATGTGCTCGCCGACCAGGTCCGTTCGAACGCCGATTAAAAGACAGAAAAGTCCGAAGAACAGAGGCGAACGGTCCCGGGGCCTCAGAAAAAAAGGCGCCAGATGATAGATGCCGATCATCAAGAGCGCGCCCATCAAAAAAAGATCCATCATGATCCTGTGGCTGCGCATGAGCTCAATTCTCTCCGCCGGGCCGATCCACAGGTCGCGGGGGAATCCGCCGTTGCGGTGGTCGAAATTCGCAACGTGAATCACGATCTCGATTTCCCCGTTATGCGGCTTTGCTTCCGCCGTCCCGGGCCGCCGCGCGGGCCAGTACAGAGCAGGATCCGCATCTACCTTTCCGCTCGACGCGGCGCGCTCTCCGTTGACGAACATTTCAAATGCCGAATCAAAGTGCACATAACGGACGCGCAGGGGCGGCGGATTCGATGTGAGGATCCTGAGAGCATAGGTTCCATAACCGCGCCCCTCGGCCTGACCGGCCGGAGATCGAAACGAATTCCAGCTGCCGGGCGCGCGCAAATACGAATCGCCTTCAAACGCAGACCCAGGGGTGCGCAGTTCTTTCCAGTAAAACCGCCATTCTCCGCGGAGCGGCACAGGTTCGGACCAGTCGTAGCCGCGCAAATCCAGCGTGCCGCGCTCCACGGAAGGTACGGGACGCCCGCATGCCGCAAGCATGCAGAAAGCTAAACTGAAGATCAGGAGGCCCCGGATCATTCCACGAACATGGCCCCCGAGCTGGAACCGGTCAACCAAATCAGC
>CAZUJO010000182.1:0-7527 GCA_964619995.1 uncultured Leptospiraceae bacterium | reverse complement strand
ATGTATTACATTTAGCCTGTGCGACGCTCCTGCCTGGCATTTTAACACTCCGCACAAACAAAAAAGGCCGCTTTCGCGGCCTTTCCTTTAAGAACCTGGATCCAGATTACGTGGGAACGTCAGACTTCTTTTTGCGGAAGCGGTTGTACCACTTATCCTTCTTGGAATCCTTTTCCTTGTTCTCTTTGGCCTTGTCTTTTGCGGCCTTTTCTGGAGCGCCAGCCTTCTTAGCCTTTTCAGGCTTCTGCTTGCGGACTTTCTCTTTGCGTTCTACGAGTTCAATGATGCTCATCTGAGCGCTGTCTTTGGCGCGCTCGGGCAGATGAATAATTCGCAGATAGCCGCCATTGCGCTCTTTGAAACGCGGGGCAATGTCTTCGAGCAGCTTCACTGCAATGTCGCGATCCTGCACGTGCTTGAGGATTTCGCGCTTGTTGTGGAGAACCTGCGCGTCATTGAGATCGCCGGCTACCGTGTGCTTCGCGCGAGTGATCAGCTTTTCTGCGTAGGGACGCAGCACCTTCGCCTTCGCGCGGGAAGAAATGATGCGCTCGTGATCAAAAAGGCTCGTCGCCATGTTGCGCAACATCGCCTTTCTGTGCGATGAAACGCGGTTCAGTTGTTTTGTCTTATTTCTTTTTCTCATGATGCATTAGTCTCTTGGCGCAAAGAAGTCTCTCATGCCAAATTCCAGATTCAATCCTGCCAGCTTCTGACGGATCTCCTCAACGCAATTCGGCGAGTAGTGACGGCTCTTCTGCAGTTCTTCTTCGTTTCGGCGAACCAGGTCTGCCAGGGTTTCGATCTCGAGGCTTTTGAGCACGGAAAGCGATCGCACTGAAAGCTCCAGCTCCTCAACGTGCTTCTCGAGATTCCGGCGAAGGTTCTCTTCAAGCTCGTTGGTTTCGTCGATTTCTTCTTCCGGCTCTTCCTGGAAGTTAATGAATACAGTCAGGTGCTCTTTGAGGATCTTGGCCGCCTGAGCCAGCGCATCTTCCGGAGCGATGGATCCGTCCGTCCAGATGTCGAGCGTGATCTTTTCGTAGTCCGTTCTCTGGCCTACGCGGGTTTCCGACACGTCAAGATTCACGCGGCGAACGGGCGAGAACAGAGCGTCAACAGCGATCGTTCCAATCTCGTCGATGTTCTTTTTCAGCACTTCTGAAGGCACATAACCACGGCCGCGTTCAAACTGAACATCCATGACCAGGTTTGCGTCTTCATTCAGCGTTGCAACGTGCAGATCGGGATTCAGGATCTGAATGGAAGAATCCACGGCAAAATCGGCTGCAGTCAACTGACCCGCGCCTTTCTTTTCAATGTGAATGATCTTCGGTTCGTCGCGTCCTTCAGAGTCGTAAGTCGCGCGAAGCTGCTTCAGATTCAGAATGATGCGGGTAACGTCTTCTACAACGCCTTCAATGGTGCTGAACTCATGCGCAACGCCTTCGATGCGAACCGCAGTGATCGCCGTGCCTTCAATAGAAGACATGAGTGTCCTGCGAAGAGAGTTTCCTACAGTCGCTCCGAATCCGCGCTCGAAAGGCTCCGCGACAAAGCGGCCGTAGTTCGGCTGCGTCGTTTCATGTGCAAATTCGACCTGGCGTGGTCTCTTAAGGCCTTTCATCAAATGCTTCAGATTCATGTTACGCTGTTCTCCCTCTTTAGAAATTCGAAGTGATTAGACGCGGCGCCGTTTCCGCGGACGGCATCCGTTGTGCGGAAGCGGAGTTACGTCTTTGATGGATCGTACATGAATGCCTTCGATCGAAATCGCGCGGATTGCGGATTCGCGGCCAATGCCGGGACCCTTCACAAATACGTCGACTTCGCGCACGCCGGATTCCTTGGCTTTCTCCGCTGCGTTGCGGGCGGCCATCTGCGCCGCATATGGCGTGGATTTCCGTGAGCCTTTGAAGCTCATGTGCCCGGCCGATGACCATGCGAGGACATTGCCCTGCAGGTCTGTAATCGTGATGATCGTGTTGTTGAAGGAAGCCTGGATGAGTGCCTTGCCCCTTGGAACATTCCGCTTTTCTTTTTTCTTCTGTGCTACTGCCATATTCTAAGTTCCAGATCAACCCTTCGATGGTGCTTTTTTCTTATTTGCCACAGTCTTCTTGATGCCTTTCCGAGTGCGGGCGTTGGTGCGCGTCCGCTGACCGTTAGCCGGCAAACCGAGGCGGTGACGCAGCCCGCGGTATGCACCGATGTCCATAAGGCGTTTGATGTTGAGGTTCACTTCTGTGCGAAGATCGCCTTCGAGACGGAAGTTCTGCGAAATGTACTGGCGAATCGCATTGACTTGCTTTTCTTCCAGGTCGCCGATCTTGATATTCTCATCGACGCCGGCTTCGCGCAGAATCCGGGAAGCGGAGCTCTTTCCGATCCCGAAAATGTACGTCAGCCCGATTACGGCTCTTTTTTCTTTTGGTAGGTCAATCCCTGCGATGCGCGCCATTATCCTTGCCTCTGTTTGTGACGGGGATTTTCGCAGATCACGCGGATCACGCCCCCGCGCCGGATTACCCGGCAATTACTGCATAATTTTTTTACTGATACTCTAACTTTCATAGATCACTTCTTCCTGAACGTAATCCTGCCGCGCGTAAGGTCGTAAGGGGAAAGCTCCACAACTACCTTGTCGCCGGGCAAAATACGGATATAGTGCATGCGCATTTTTCCCGAAATATGAGCGAGAACCTTGTGTCCGTTGTCCAGCTCGACGCGAAACATGGCGTTCGGGAGCGGTTCAACCACAGTTCCTTCTACTTCTATTGCTTCTTCTTTTGCCACGGCTAAGAAATTGTCAGACTTCCTGAGAAGCCTGTCCCTGTCAAGTGTTCACCCAATCTTCTTCAGGGCTCCAAGGATTCTGCCTGTTACGTCGTCCAGGCTGCCCTCACCCTGAACCTCTACGAGAATGCCTTCTTTGCGATAATAGTCAATCAGGGGCCGCGTCTGGCTGTGATAGGTTTCAAGGCGGCTCTTGATGACCGGCTCTGTGTCGTCCGCGCGGCCTTCTTTGCGCGCCCGGTCCAGCAGGCGGTCAATGAGAAGCTGATCGCGCACATCAAGATTGAGCGCGATCTGAAGCGGTGTGCCGATTTCTTTCAGCATGGCCTTCAGAGCATCTGCCTGGTCCAGCGTCCGGGGAAATCCGTCCAGGATATATCCCTTCTGGGCGTCCGGCTCGCGAATGCGGTCTTTTACAATTCCAATCACAACAGAGTCCGGCACGAGTTTCCCCGCATCCATGAACTCTTTGGCCTTGCGGCCCATTTCCGTACCGTTTTTCACGGCTCCACGAAGGATCTCGCCCGTGGAAACCTGCGGGATTCCGTACTGATCACAGATGATCTTCGCCTGTGTACCTTTACCAGCGCCCGGAGGCCCCATGAAAACGATGCGCATATTACCTGCCCTTGATTCTGCCTTTCTTCATGAAGCCGTCGTAGTTGCGCATGATGAGCTGGGACTCAATCTGCTTGAGCGTGTCGAGAGCCACGCCCACGATGATGAGGAGCGATGTTCCCCCAAATGTGTAGGCCAGTCCCTGAATGTTCTGATTCGCTTTGAAACCGAGCAGGTTGATAATCAGGTAAGGCGCAAGGGCAAGACCTGCGAGGAAGATCGCGCCCGGCAGGATGATCCTGTTCAGGGTTGATTCAACATATTCCTTGGTGTGTGTTCCCGGGCGAATCCCTGGAACAAAACCGCCGTACTTCTTCAGGTTTTCGGAAAGTTCCTGCGGGTTGATGTAAATGGCCGTGTAGAAATACGCAAAGAAGATGATCAGCATCGTATAGATCGTGTAATACGGAAGCTGCTTGTAGAATTCAGGGGCGAACGGATTCAGCCATTCCTGGAGAATTCTCCAGCCGATCCAGCCGCGGGAGTTTTCGCCGAGCATGCCGATGACGGTCTGCGGGAAAAGCAACAGCGACGACGCGAAAATGATGGGCATAACGTTCGCCGAGTTCAGTTTAAATTGAATGCTCTGGCTTCTGGCCTGAACGAGACGTCTTCCCTGCATCTTCTTTCCATACTGAAGCGGAATCTTACGCACTCCTTGCGAAAGGAGAATCGTAAGCGCGATCAAGATCAAGAAGAGTGCGACAAGGATCACAATATCGAACGGTGAAATGTTCTTATCCTTTACCATCTGCGCAAGCTTGCTGGGCAGCTGCGCAATGATTCCGGAGAAGATAATCAGGGAAGCGCCGTTTCCGATGCCCCGTTCTGTAATCTGTTCTCCCATCCACATCAGAAGGATGGTTCCGGTTGTAATTGCAACGAGACCTACCACAAAGAACCATGTGCGGGACATGCGAACGAATGGTTCGCCGTTGTTCGGGTTCTTCTGATCTACCGCCCACACGAGAATGAACAGCGCCTGTACAGCACAAAGAAGCACGGTGCCGTAGCGCGTGTACTGGTTGATCTTGCGGCGTCCTTCTTCGCCTTCCCGCTGCATTCTCGCAAGCTGCGGAATGACGACGGTCAGAAGGCTCATAATAATGGAGGCAGAGATATAGGGCATGATGCCCAGAGAGAAGATCGACAGCTTGAAAAGCGCACCGCCCGAAAACACGTTCACGACGTCCAGGAACGATTGTCCCGGCGGTCTCGACTGAGCTACGGCGATCGGGTTTACGCCCGGAATCGTAATGAAGGAACCAAGGCGATAAACGAGCATAACTCCGGCCGTGAAGAGAATCTTACGGCGGAGTTCGGCGATTTTGAAGATGTTGATCAGCGCGTTCATGCACGTGCCTTACCGAGGCGCGCTTTGCGCTCGGTCTTTTTCTCGAACTTGCGGTCAACACGCGGGATGTAATCCGGTCTGATCTTGCAGCTTCCGCCGGACTTTTCAATGGCAGCCTTCGCAGATGCAGAGAACGCATCCGCAGTCACCGCGAGCTTCGCGGAAACAGCACCCACTCCGAGGATTTTCACGGGCAGAGACGGACGGGAGATGAGTCCCTTTCCTTTCAGAGACTCTGGAGTCACGTCGCCGCTGAATCCGGCTTCCGTGAGATCCTTCAGATTCACAACCTGATAGCGCGTTGCGAAGATATTCGTAAAGCCGCGCTTCGGAATGCGGAGACGAAGCGGCATCTGTCCGCCTTCGAAACCGAGTTTCTTCTTATAACCTGCGCGCGCCTTCTGGCCTTTCTGGCCGCGTCCGGAAGTCTTTCCAACTCCCGTTGCGCGACCACGCCCGATGCGCTTTCTTCCCTTGCGGCTTCCCTCAGGGACTTTTACGCCGACGGGTTCCGCTTTGCGCTTGCTTTTCGCGCTTTTACGCGCAGGAAGCAGGCTCGAAAGCCCTGCGATTTCTTTCTTTTCCGCCATGATGATTTCCTTACTTCTTAGCCGGTTCAACGGTGATCAGATATCCCACCGTGCGAATCATACCTGCAAGCTGCGGAGTCATTTTGTGAGTCCGCTTCTCGCCGATCTTCCAGAGTCCAAGCGCACGCAGGGTTCCGCGGTGCCGGGGCACGCGTCCTACGGGGCTCTTCACAAGAGTAATCGTAACCTGTTCGCCCATTATGCAGCTCCTTTGCCGCCGAAGATGTGCTGGAGCGAAACGCCGCGCTTGCGCGCAGACATGATTGGAGTTTCAAGCTGTTCGAGCGCATCGAGAGTCGCGCGCACAACGTTCACCGGATTTTTGGATCCAATTACTTTGCTCAAAACATCATGGATTCCAGCCTGCTCTACAACCGCGCGCACCGCTTCTCCGGCGATGATCCCGGTACCGGGAGTGGCCGGAAGCAGAGTTACGCGAGTCGCTTTGAACTTACCAATGACTTCATGCGGAATCGTATTCTTGCGAGTCAGACGAACGTGGCGCAGCTGACGACGAGCCGCTTCGATCGCTTTGCGAATCGCATCCGGCACTTCGTTCGCTTTTCCAAGCCCGATGCCAACGCGGCCGTGGTGGTCGCCCACAACTGCCAGAGCGTTAAACGAGAATCTCCGTCCGCCCTTTACAACCTTCGATACGCGGTTGATCTTGACGACTTTCTCGGAAAATTCCTTTTCCATTTCCTGCTGTTGCTGTCTTTCGCTCATTTAAAACTCCAGTCCCTTTTCGCGCGCTGCGTCTGCAAATTCGGCGATCTTGCCGTGATAGAGAAGTCCACGACGGTCGAGCACGACCTGCTTGATGCCAAGTTTCAGCACACGCTCTGCCATCAGTTCGCCCAGTTTCTTTGCGGCAGCCTTGTTCTTTGTGCCGCCGCCTTTCTTAAACGATTCTTCCATTGTGCTCGCGTGCGCAAGAGTCACACCCTTCGCATCGTCAATCAGCTGAACGGCGAGAAACCGATTCGAACGGTTGAACACAAGCCTCGGCCGCGCGTGACGCGAGCGGATTGCGAAGCGCACACGCTCTTTGCGGCGCGCCAGTCTTTCCTGTTTTTGTTCGATGCGGTTCATGCCTTATTTACCTTTGCCCGCTTTGCCTGTTTTACCGGCTTTGCGGCGGATGTTTTCGTTCGCGTACTTAATGCCTTTTCCCTTGTACGGTTCGGGCGGACGCAGGGAACGGATCTCCGAGGCGATCTGGCCGACTTTCTGACGGTCGATCCCCTGGATATCAATACGGACCTGGTCGGTCACCTGAACTTTGATTCCCTGCGGAACCTGGTAGCGGACTTCGTGCGAATAGCCGAGAGAGAAACTCAGGTCCTGTCCCTTCATCTGCGCGCGATAACCAACGCCGACGAGTTCAAGCTTCTTTTCCCAGCCCTTGCTTACGCCGATTACGGAGTTCATCAAAATCGCGCGGGCCATGCCGTGCTTCTGCTTCGTCGCCATCTCATCGTTCGCACGCTTGAGACGCACAACACCGGCCTCTTTCGCAAGGCTGATGCCCGTCGGCAGCGGGGACTCAAGCGTTCCCAGCGGTCCTTTCACTTTCAGCTTCTGGCCGGATGCTTCAACATCGACGCCCTGGGGAAGCTGAATCGGTGCGTTTCCAATTCTAGACATACAGCTCTCCTAAATTACCATACACGGCAGATCAATTCGCCGCCCACATTCTGTGTGCGAGCTTCTCTGCCCGTCATCACGCCCTTCGGCGTGGAAAGAATCGACAGACCCAGGTGATTTCGCACCGGCCGCACTTCTTTCGCCTTGATGTAGAATCGACGGCCTGGGCTTGATACGCGCTGCAGCTGACGGATTACCGGTTCGCGTCCCAGATACTTCAGGGTGACGTCCAGTTCTGTCTTCTGCTTATCCTTCCGCACGGCGTAGTCTTCAATGAAGCCCTCGCGCTTGAGGATATCCAGGATCGCAACCTTCAGGCGAGATCCACCGAAGGTGACCTTCGGATGTCTGGCCCGCGAAGCGTTCCGGATTCTTGTGAGCATATCTGCTATCGGATCTGAAAGACTCATCTATATTACTCCAAATAGTTTACCAGGAAGACTTGATGACCCCTGGAATTTGACCGAAACCGGCCAGCTTGCGAAAGCAGATGCGGCACATGTCGAAGCGTCTCATGTACGC
>CAZUJO010000181.1:0-7532 GCA_964619995.1 uncultured Leptospiraceae bacterium | reverse complement strand
CGTCGAATCTCGTCGGCGTCAACCGTGAGGTAACTTACTCGGGAGACATCAATATTCCAACGTCAGGCGATCAAGATGGGGACGGCGTTGCCGATTCGATCGACGCTTATCCGTCGGATGCATCGCGCGCGACGAAGGTCGTTGTTCCTGGCAGCGGACAGTCTATCATCGCTTATGAGGATCTCTATCCCTCCGCGGGCGACGCGGATTTCAACGACTATGTCGTAAAAGTGGTCAATGAGGAAGATCTCAACGCGCAGGGCAAGGTCGTCCGCATACGAGGCAGTTACACGCACATCGCAAAGGGCGCAGGCTACAATCATACGCTGCAGCTTACGCTTCCAGGCGCCGGCGGTCTTACGTATACCGTGAAGACCTACAGCGCAGCAGGCGTTCTCGAAAGCACTTCTTCGAATCACTATTCGAGCGGCACGAACCTGAGCGTGCTCGGAAATTCAGGGACGACGATCAACCAGTCGAATACATCGTCCGGGCAGACATTCACGCCGGGCAAGCGCGCGGACATTGAGGTTGTGCTCGATACTCCGATTTCGCGCACCACGCTCGGCAGCGCGCCGTACGATTTGTTCATCCGCGTCATCAATACAGGCAAAGACATCCACTTCCCGCGGCGCTACTTTGATGCGCAGGGAAAAGATCTGTATATGGACGCCAACGGTTTCCCCTGGGCTCTGCAGATTCCTGAGGCCTGGAAATGGCCGCTTGAGTCAGACAACATTGAAAACGGATACGCGGGCTTCAAGCCGTGGTATCTCTCGATGGGAACCACGAATCAGGACTGGTATCTGACGGCGAACAGCGCGCATGTTTTCAACGCAGGCAGCCTGTTTGCATATTTGAAGCCGGGAAGCCGCGCCATGCTGATTCTGATTTCAATTCTCGCTCTTGCGGGCCTCATTTCGGTCTGGGTTCATAGACGAAAAACAGTTTCCTGATCCTGGCATTTGGAATACGTTCTTCGTTCTCTCATATCCACGATTCCTGTAGTAGTGTTCTTCGCGCTCTACTACAGGAATTTTGTTTTCCAGCGCAGTATTGTGTGGCAGTCAAAAGCATTCTTCATCGGAATGCTGACGAGCGTTGCCGCCATCCTCGCGCAGGCAGTCCTTCCGGAAACAGAAAGCGCCTTTCAACGGGCCTTCCTGAACGCGGCGCTCGTTGAAGAGTGCGTGCGATTCGCCGCGATCTACCTGCGGATCCGCAACAGCTCCGCATCCTTCACAATCACGGAGGGCATCTTCGACGGGATTCTCATCGCGCTGGGATTTTCGTTTTCAGAGAACCTGCATTATTCGGTTGTTTCCAGCGGCTATGTGATTCTGCTGCGCTGCGTGAGTTCGGTGCCTCTGCACGTATTCTGCGGGGCCGTGATGGCGTTCTTCCTTTCTTACCGGAACCTCTGCGCGGAAAACAGAGTCGTCTGGAGGAGGATAAACTGGTTTGGCCTGAGGCGCTTTGAGCTGGCAGTCCTGGCTCTTGCGGTTCCTGTGCTGATCCATGGCGTGTTCGACTACGCTCTGTTTCGCGGAGAACAGTGGAACTTCCTGATCGTTCCGGTTCTAATGACGGGCCTTCTTCTGACGGAATACGTGGCTGCGCGCGGAATGATTGTGTTCGGTAAGAACATTCTGGATGCGCTCGGCCTGGATGCCGATGACATGGAGATCATCGCCAGGCAGCAGGAATACGAAAAGTGGCTGAACGATTTTCAGGATGAGGCCCGCGAGCCAGTGCAGATCTTCGTAAACCACTGGGACCGCGTGCCGACCGTAGCGGCCGTTCTCTTTCTCATGGTGTCTGCGGCCTTTATCTTCGTGCTGTCCGCCGCGCCGTCATGGGCGGCCGAAATCGGCATTGAACGTTATGCGGCAATCGCTCTGACGATTCTGCTGCCGGCTTCCTTTGCGGCAATTCTGCTTCTGCGCGACAAAATTAACTACCTGTACTTTCGCGAGACGATGCTGCGTGTCCCGTCCGGCACGCTGGTGAAGATTTCAACCCACCACGGAGCCCAGGAGCTTGAGACCATGGTCTTCGATGTAATGCCCCGGGGACTGTTCCTCACCGGAATCGAAACGCTGCATCCGGGCCAGCGGGTTACGCTTGCGATTCACCGCCCGAAGAAGGAACCCGTCATCGTTCGATCTGCGGTGCGCTGGGTGAATAAGCACAACCGGCAGCTTCCCTCCGGCGCCCTGGTGCAGTTTCTGCGTCCCGCGCCGGGATTCTTGTGGTTCCTGCTGGTTCATTCGCTCCGCCACATTCACCTGCGGCCTGTTACGCGACCGTCAAGAACCTGAGACAAACTCCGAATTCAGAGCCCCCGCGATCATCTGAAATGCCTGGATGGTTGTGAGATTGAAAAACGCAAGGGCTTCCGGCTCGATGGAATAGAACTCGGTCTGGCCTTCTTCGTAGTCCGCCATTGCATTGGCCATGTAGATCGTGAATGCGAGCTTGCGCAGGTGCGCCGGCGCGCCAAGCGGACTGTGGTGCGCGCCGATGGCTTCGCAGAGATCATCAGGGAAGTTCCACTTCTTTCCCAGGAGTTTCCCGACGAGCGCATGATCCGCGCCGCAGGCAAGTTCTTCAAGATTTACCTGACTGCGCCGGTCGCGGAACCTGGATGTCTTCTCAACGGCGGTCAGAATTCCCGTATGCTTTTCGTGATGGATCAAAACAATCTTTCCGATGTCATGAAGCAGGCCGGCGACGTAGGCCTGGTCTGCGATGGCGCCGAGCTTGAACTTGCGCGCGAGCGTGCGTGAATACACGGCGACGCGGACCGGATGCGTGAGCATCTCTTCTGTGACGCCGTATTTTTCGTCCAGGATGGTGTAGGCGCCCGTGCGAAGAAGCAGGCCTGAAATATTGGACATGCCGAGAATCTTCGCAGCCTCCGTGATGTCGGCGACGCGGCCTCCCGCAAAGCCGCCGGAATTGGCGATGCGAATGAGCTGTCCGGCAATGACCTGATCTTTGCCGATTTCGGCCGCAATCGTGCGAAGGTCAGTGTCCGGGGAATTGCAGAGATCAATGAGCCGGTGAATGTTCTGCGGGAATGCGGGCAGGCTTTCGACTTCCGAAAGCAGCAGATTGTTGATCCGCGTGACTTCCGCCTCGCCAGGCTGCGCTGCTTTTACGGAAAACTTCAGACACGCCCCGCCGCCTTCGATTGAGTAGGCGATCGATCCCGCGCCGGCGAGTCGCAGAGAGAGGCTTGCTGTGGCGAGGCCTTTTCCCTCGGACTCCAGTGTGCTCGGAAGACCTGCGATATCGTTCAGACTCTGCGCGCGGCGCGCTGAGTCGAGAGCCCTGTGTATCTGCGAATCTTCGCGCGGCGTTGGCATAAGATTCGATCGCACCTCAATGTGAAGCTCCTGGTCGGCGATCTTCATGCGCACTTCGAACGTTGGCTTTGATTTCTGGAGGACGGCTCTGAGCGACCGGAGGTCTTCGCGCAATTTGCGGTGAAACGAGCGCAGAAATTCTTCCCCGTCGTGGTCGCCTGTCTTTTCAAAATGGTCGGCATGGCAGCGCTTCAGCGCCGCTTTTTCCGCATTGCTCAGCAGTTCGGCCAGCGCCAGATGTACGGTACCTTCCATGCGTATCTGACCGATGTAAGAGAGGGCCTTGGCAGCGAGCCCGGCCGAAAAGATTTCTTCTTCGCTTTCCAGCGTACGAATCTCGACCGAGATTTCCCGGGAATGTTTGAGCTTGTCTGTGAGCTTTGCGAAGTCGCGCGCGAGGTCCATCAGTGCTTCCGTTTTCGGGCTTCATCCAGGAACTCTGTCAGAAGCGGCCTGGAATCAAGAAGGTTCTGTTCCGCGCGAACGAACTCCGGATGCCACTGCACTCCCAGCGCATAAGCCGAAGACGATTTCAAACGCACGGCTTCAATGATTCCATCTTCTTCGCACCATGCTTCCGCCTTCAGCTCGGGCGAAAGATCCTTGATTCCCTGATGATGGATCGAGTTAATGCGTCCGCCTTTCCCGTAAAGGCTGCCCAGACGCGATGCAGGATCAATGCGGACGCCGTGAATCAGATTGTCGTAAACCTCCCAGTCACGGTGCACGATCGACGAGGAGTTCTGTTCTGTAATATCCTGGTAAAGTGTGCCGCCAAACGCCACGTTCATGATCTGGAGTCCCCGGCAGACGCCGAGCACCGGGCGATTCATTGCAACCGCTTCGCGGATGATTTCGCGTTCGTAGTCGTCGCGAACGCGGTCGCCGCTCCACTGCGGCCGCAGCGCAGACTCCCCATAGCTCGTCGGGCTGACGTCCGATCCACCCTGAAGGAGAATTCCGTCGACCTCACTGAGAAAATCGCGGATCCGAAAATCGAATCCGGGCACAGGAATCAAAACCGGCAGCGCGCCGCCGGAAAGCAGCCATTGAAACATGGACGCTTCTGCGTACAAAAGGGTTTTCCCTTTGAAGATGGCCCGCTGTGGATCTGCGTGAAAGAAACAGGCGGAGACTCCGATCCGCAGGCTCATTCTCCGAACGCCTTCCGATAGATGCTTCGAAAATCGCCCTCGCTGACGGGTCTTGGATTCATTGCATGACAGACATCGAGGACTGCGAATCTCACCAGATCTTCAAGACCTTCTTTTTTCGCGCCTGCTTCTGAAATCGTTTTTGGAATGCTGATCTGCGTTTTCAGTTCTTCGAGCCAGCGGATGAATGTTTCAGGGCCGGGAGACGCAAGCCCTGCCGCCTCCGCAAGCGTGCGAAAGCGCTCCGGTACGGCCTCTGCGTTGAAGCGCATAATGTAAGGAATCATGATTCCATTCGCAAGGCCGTGATGCATGTCAAACACCGTGGAGAGAGGATGCGCGGTTGAGTGCACGGCGCCGAGTCCTTTTTGAAATGCGATGCCGCCCATCATGGCGGCGTTGAGCATCATGCCGCGCGCGCGCCGGTGGTCTTCCGAGGTCCGGTCTCCGCTTTCCGCGAATTGAACGCACGTAACGAGACTCTTTGAAACGAGGCGCACTCCTTCGAGCGCAATTCCGTCGCAGATCGGGTTATAATCGCGCGCGAGATATGCTTCGACGAGATGAGTCAATGCGTCCATGCCCGTTGCCGCGGTTACCTTCGCCGGCAGACCCATGGTGAGCTCTGGATCCGCGAAGACACACCGGGCGAGCAGCCGCGGTGAGAACATGATCTTCTTTGCGTGCGTTGCATCGTCAGAAATGACGGTGCTGCGTCCCACTTCGCTGCCCGTTCCCGCTGTCGTAGGAACTGTGATGAAGTGCGGAATCGGCTGATCCACCGGTTTTGTATCCGGGACGTCTTCGTAATCAAACAGCCGGCCGGGGTGGTGCGCCATAAGCGCGATCGCCTTTCCCACATCCATGGCTGCGCCGCCGCCAAGCGCCACAATGCTGTCTGCGCCATGTGCGCGAAACGCTTCGACGCCGGCAGTTACCTGCGATTCAACCGGATTGCCCCTTACACCGGAGTAGATGGCAGGCGAAAGACCCGCTTCCGACAGAAGCTGCTGCAGCTCGCCGGGAATCGGCAGCTTCGCAAGCTCTGCATCCGTAACAATGAGAGGCCGTCTCTGTCCCTCCTGCTTGAGATACGGTCCAATTTCGCGCCGCGCGCCGAAACCAGATCGGATCCTGGTCGGGAAGTTGTACTGAACCACTCTGTCTGTGGGGAATTGCATGAGATCGGAATGGCCGCGGCGTCTAAATAGTCATCCTTTTTTAAGTTCAAATCGCTTGCGCGTTTGCCGGCCGGGGTTCATCTGAGGCGGGGGAACCATGCGCGCTTTACTGCTGTCCTGCCTTTTGCTCACCTCCTGCATC
The DNA here is from genome assembly GCA_964619995.1 of uncultured Leptospiraceae bacterium. Classification (GTDB taxonomy): domain Bacteria; phylum Spirochaetota; class Leptospiria; order Leptospirales; family Leptonemataceae; genus JAEUSB01. Next base: position 1,684 of record CAZUJO010000181.1, on the reverse strand, counting down.
GACGTGTATGAAAACATTTCGGCAGTAGACATTGCCGACATAAAAAAGCGCGGGAAGCTCCTCGCCCTTACGACGTACGGACCGAACAGCTACTTCCTGTTCAAAGGACAGCCGCTCGGCTATGAGTACGAGCTGTTGTCGCGTCTGGCGGACGACCTGGGCGTGAAACTCGAACTGGTCATTGTAAAAGATGTCGAAACGCTTCCTTATATGCTGAACAGCGGCGCGGGCGATATCGTCGCGGCCAACATTCCAGTCACGCGAAAGAAAGCCCAGACGCTCGTCTTCACCGAACATCTGACCCTTACGCGCCAGGTGCTCGTCCAGCGCGCCCAGGGCTACAAGCCGGCCGCGCGAAAAGACTTAAAAGAAGGCCGGCCCATACGCAACACAGTGGACCTGATCGGACAGAAAGTCCACGTACGCGACGGCTCGCCCTATGCGACGCGTCTCAAATCTCTTTCAGAAGAGATCGGAGGCGAAATTGAAATCGTAACGGTGCCCGGCGACGTGACCACAGAGGACATGATGAAAAAGGTGTCCGACGGCGAAATCGAGTTCACGGTCGCAGATGAAAGCACAGCGCTCATCAATCAGGCGTACTATCCCGGAATCGACGTTGAGACACCCATCAGCTTTCCACAGCGGATCGCCTGGGTCGTGCGAAACCGTTCGCCCGAACTTCTATCCACGGTAAACGCCTGGATCAAGAAAATGAAGACGACCGATTCGTATGGAGTTATCTACAATCGATACTATAAAGATCCCAAACAATACCGCGAACGTCTCGCCAGCCAGTTCTTTACGGTTGCCGGCGGGCGCATCTCGCCGTGGGATCAAACGTTCCGCGACAGCGCGAAGGCCATGAATATGGACTGGCGGCTTCTGGCCGCGATCGCCTATCAGGAATCGCGATTCGATCCAAATGCACGGTCATGGGCCGGCGCGCAGGGAATTATGCAGCTCATGCAGCCGACGGCCGTCGCGTACGGGGCGCCCAATCCTTTTATCGCGGAGGCGAACATCAAAGCCGGCGCAAAATATCTCTCCTGGCTCGACGAGCAGTGGAAAGAAATCCGCGATCCCGACGAACGGATTAAGTTCGTGCTGGCATCGTACAACGCGGGCCCGGCGCACGTTGAGGATGCGCGCAAGCTTGCCGCGCGTTACAAGAAAGATCCGAACAAGTGGTTCGATAATGTGGAGCTTTTCATCCTGGACCTGTCGCGTCCTGAGTTCTACAATGATCCTGTCGTTCAATACGGCTACCTTCGAGGAGAAGAACCGTATCACTACGTCCGCGAAATTCTCGAGCGCTACGAGCATTACAAGAAATTCGTGAAGTAGTGCCTTCATGAGACCGGGGCTGAAACGCGCTTTTACAGCCCTTCCGTGGGCCTTTGCTCTGCACAATCTGGAAGAAACCCTCGGAATGGAGACCTGGACTCGCAGTGCGGGTCTTTTCCATGCTCCTGTAACCACGCCTCAGTTTGCGCTTGCCGTCGCCGTCTTTACGGCTCTGGGTCTTGCCCTGACTTACTCGCGGCGGTTCTTGTCAGATGAGGCATACGTGTCTGTGATGTGCGCATTTGCCGGGATGCTTTTTCTCAATGTCTTTTTCCCGCATCTGATTGCGACCCTGTATCTAAGACGTTATGCGCCCGGCATCTGCACGGGCCTGTTC
>CAZUJO010000180.1:0-7545 GCA_964619995.1 uncultured Leptospiraceae bacterium | reverse complement strand
GCAGAAAGCTCCTTTCTGCATACGAGCTGTTGCGCGCGGACCTGACGCAGAGGGGCATTCATCCGGGGGCCGTCCATGACTGATGGAATGGAAAACAGCCCGATGACGCCTCTCGATGAGTTTGAGCTCCTGATGGCTCTGCGCCTCTCCGATGAGATTTCGCCCGCCGAAGAGCAAAGACTTCGCGCCATTGTTTCGGCAGATCCCGCGTTGCGGGCTGCGATGGAACGCTACCTCGAAACGCAGCAATTTGTCTCGAAAGGTCTTCGCAGTCCTGACGCAGCCCTGCTGCCGGCGCGTCCGGCGCCGTCCGTTTCGCCGCCTGCGAATCGGCTCCGGGCTGTGCTTTCGGCGGCCGCTGCGCTGGTGGTGGCTGCATCGATCTTCTATTACACTCAACGCCCGAATCCCTGGTCATTTGAAGCGCGCGGTGGATGCGATTCTATAGAAGGAACTCTTACCGTTCGCACAAAAGACTCTACCTGCGACGTGCGAAACGGGAACGATCATCTCGCCATTCGCCTGCTGCCGAATTCGGAAATCCAGGCAAATCCGTCGGGCCCGGATCTCATCATTCAATTCCGCGGCCGCATCAGCGTGGATGCTCAGAAAGGAAAGCGGCCCATCGTCTTTGCTTCGGGCGAACAGTCCGTGCGCATCCTTGGAACGCATGTCGTGCTGACGTCGGAAGAAGGTGTGTTTCGCGCGGAAATGATCCAGGGCTCTGCCGAAGTGCGCGGCGGAAAAAACAGCCCGGCTGCCGTCATCACGGACGGCAAGTACGTGGAGATCAAAACAGGCGAAGGAAATGCGCCCGAAAAGCCAGAAATCAGGGAGATCCCGGCAGACCGCCTGTGGCTCCTCAATCGCTGGTCCACGTCCATGGACGGAAGTCTACCGCCTGAGAAAATCACCGAGCTCACGCGCATGGAGACTCCAGGAATCATTTACAGCGTGCGCCTGAAAGACGGCCGAGTCCTTGTCGGCCCCGTGCACCAGTCAGAAAAAAGCTATCGAATACAGACGACGAATGGTGAGTTTGATATTCCTTCAGACCAGGTGGATTCGATTGATGTTTCGCAATAGCGCTGTAGTTTTCGCAATCTTCGCGGGTTTCGCCGCTCTTGGCGCTGACACAGTCGTGTTTCGCGACGGCCGCGAGTTCACGAACGTGCGCACGGAAATCCAGGGGCACAATTTGACCATTTACCTGCCGTCAGGCGAAGTCATTCAGACTTCCATGCGCGAAGTAAAATCGGTTCGCCCCGGACCAATCGCTGTGCCGCAGAAACCAGATGTGCCGCGCGTCACTGAGCCGGCTGTCGTTACGCCCGTGACTCCGGTAAATCCGGTTACGCCCGCGAATCCGACCACGCCCGTGACTCCGTCTACCCCCGTTACACCAGTGACCGATCCTGCGGACAAGAAGACAGAGACCGTCGAAAAGATCGAAAAGACGGAGCCCGCGAAGCCGCAGAATCCTGTGGAAACAGCTCAGAATCCCGCGCAGCCGGCAGCTCCGTCGCAGCCAGCCTTCGCGCAACCTTCGCCTTTCGCGCAGAACCCGGTGCTTCTCGGCGCGCAAAGCCTCATCCCCGGCTGGTCCGGGCTGTACCAGAGCAATCATTATGTCGGCGGCCTGATTTTCTCCGTTCTTGAGCTCTATGCCGTCTATCGTTGCTATCCATGGCTGGGACGCCCAGTCCCTCTGAGCGCCGCGCGAAAGGCGGAAATCTTCCTGGTGAGCCAGGACGGCACGCCGCAGGGCGGCGGACGCGCATTCGCGAACGGCATTTTTCTCGATACGCTCGGCCTCGTTCAAAATCCCATTCACAAAAACGAATACATGCGAAGCGTAGACTATGGTTTCGCGCGAAGGCGAACACAGACCGCACTTGGCCTGATCCTGATCGCAGACGCGGCCGCATCCATTTACTTTCGCAAAGGAGAAACGGGACTGACTTTGAGTTCCGTGGATCATGGTTCAGGCGCCGGTCTCGCTTTTTTCCAAAGATTCTAATCCATTTTTCGTTTTCGCCTGTCCAGCCTGGAATGCAGATCCGGTAATACCGGTTGATGCAACCACTGAGAAACCTGGCCATCTCCGACGCCGGCTTCGTATTTGATCCGGCGACCGGCAACACATACCTCCTCAATGATACCGGCGTGCTCATTCTGAACCTGATGAAGAAGGGCTCACAAAAGGCGGATATCGTTCGCGGGATTCTGTCTGAATTTGAAACGACCGAGAGTGAAGCGGAGCGGGATGTTTCTGACTTCCTCATCCAGATGAAAGAACTGGGGCTCTGGAATGAATAAGCCTGTCATCGCCGTAACCGGCATGAGCGCAGTCGACAGCCCGGCGCCCGGTGTTCCTGTCCTTCGCTCTCTCAAACAGTCTTCGCTGAATCCGACGTTAGTCGGCCTTTCCTATGGTGTGCTCGAACCGGGCAATTTCATGCCTGATCTGCTCTGTTCGAGTTATATCATACCTTATCCGAGCTCGGGCGCGGCTGCACTTCTCGACCGGATTGCCTATATTCACAAGGAACAGCCCCTCGATGCGATCGTCGCGACTCTGGACTCGGAGCTCGAGAACTTCATCAGCATTCAAGAGCCCCTGCGCAATATGGGAATCAAGATGTTTCTGCCGCAGCGGGAAAGCCTTCGCATGCGCGACAAATCCCTGCTCAACGAAACGCTCGCAGATTCGGGAACCCTGCTTCCTGAAACCTACAGCGTGCAGGACACGGACTCCATCAAGCAGGTGATGGAGAAACTCACCTACCCGGTTCTGATCAAAGGTCTTTTCTACGAAGCGTACCTTGCGCGGTCGTATGAAGAAGCTGCGGGATTCTTCCATAGAGTCGCAATGAAATGGGGCCTCCCCGTTCTGATTCAGCAATTCATCGCTGGCGAGGAGTACAACGTCGCAGCTCTCGCGCGCGGCGGCGAAATGCTCGGCGCCGTCGCCATGAAGAAGCTGTTTGTAACGGACAAAGGCAAAGCCTGGGCCGGCGTAACCATCCGCACAGAACAAATCCTCGATCAGGCGCGCGCCATTCTGCGTCACGTCAAATGGGACAGCGGCTGTGAACTCGAATTCATCGTCGATGCAAAGACGGGCAAGCCCTACCTGCTCGAAATGAATCCACGTTATCCGGCATGGATCCATCTGGCGACCGCGGCGGGCCAGAACATGCCCGAGATGCTCGTCCGTCTCGCGCTGGGCGAAGACGTAAAGCCTGTTTCTGATTACAGCCTCGGCACAGTTTTTGTCCGGCACAGCTGGGACGATATCCTGCCCATGTCCGCAATCGAGTCCCTTTCCGTGAAAGGCGAACTCAAGAATCTCAACGGTAAAGGAGAAGCTCATGTCCGCTAAGAAGACGTACTCACGCCCGGTGATCCGCCGCCAGTACATGGGCGCCGCCAACAAGTTCGGCGGCCAGGCAATTCCTGAAACCGTCTCCGAAATCGACGGCGTCAAGGTTCAGGATCTGATTGCGAAATACGGTTCTCCGCTGTTCGTATTCTCGGAAGCAACCATGCGAAGAAAAGTCCAGGAACTGAACCGGGCTTTTCGCACACGTTATCCGCAATTCCAGGCAGCCTGGTCTTACAAAACGAACTACCTGAACGCGGTCTGCAAAGTATTCCACGACGAAGGGAGCTGGGCCGAAGTGGTCTCCGGATACGAATATCAGAAAGCCCGGAAGAACGGCATTCCCGGAAACAGAATCATCTTCAATGGGCCGTACAAGCGATACCCAGTCCTGAAACAGGCGGTTTCAGAGGGCGCCCGCGTCCACGCAGATAACCTCGATGAAATTCAGGATTTGCTCAAGATCGCAGATGAACTGGGCCGTCCGGTAGACCTTGCGCTTCGCCTGAACCTGGACACAGGAATGTATCCTGCGTGGAGCCGATTCGGCTTCAACCTTGAAGCCGGACATGCGCTCGAAGCTGCGCGAAAGATCGCAAGCAGCTCGGATCGGCTGCGCCTCATCGGCCTGCATTCGCATATCGGGACGTTCGTGCAGGACACCGGCCCGTACAAGCGCGCAGCAAAGAAGATCGCGGAATTCTATAAGAAGCTGCGATCTGAACTCAGGCAGCCACTCCAGTACATCGACCTTGGCGGCGGCTTCGCATCGACAAACAAACTGAAGGCGCAGTATCTTTCCGGTCCCGGTCTCATCCCGTCGTTTGACTCGTATGCGGAAGCGATCGCTGCCGGTCTTTACGAGTCTTTTGAACCGGAGGAGCCGCCGCAATTGTTTCTGGAAACAGGCCGGGCGCTCGTCGATGAAGCGGGTTACCTCATCAGTTCTGTGGTCGCAAACAAGACCATGGCGAACGGATACAGAACCCTGGTGCTCGACGCAGGAGTCAACATGCTCTATACGTCGACCTGGTACGATCCAAAAATTTCTCCTGCTCAGGATCACCCGGGCGCATTCGAAGAGGTTACACTCAACGGACCTCTTTGCATGAACATCGACGTCGTGCGCGAACGATGCCTGCTGCCGAACATGCCGCGCGGCGCGGCAGTCGTGATGCATCCCGTGGGAGCGTATAACGTCACTCAGTGGATGCAGTTCATCGAAATGCGTCCGGCAATTGTGATGATTCGTCCCGATCGGACGGTCGTTCAGATCCGCAGGGCCGAAACGCTCGACGATATGAATTCTTTTGAGGTGCAATAAGATGGCGTCGCTTCGCCTGCTCGCAGACGCCACTGTGCACGGATATTCGGCTGTGCTCTTCAGCAGCCGCCGCACCGTTGCGGCCATCACGTTCACTGCCACTCTCCTTTCGCCTGCGGCAGGCCTGATGGGATTTCTGGGCGCCGTTCTTTCTGGCGCATTCGCATTGTTTGTTGGAGCTCACGACGAGAAGGTCCGCGGAGGACTTTACAGCTTCAACGGTCTGCTCGTCGGACTTGCGGTCAGTTTGTATCACCAGCCTGACGCGCACCTGGTGGTGATGCTTGTATGCGCGAGCATGCTTCTGGTTCTTGTGACGCTGGCCCTCGACTACATGGGCGGATATTTTCTGGGAGTTCCAATTCTATCTGTGCCGTTCGTGATCGTTACGATGATTCTCTACCTCGCGTTGTTCAACTACGGAGGATTTCTGCCGAAAACACCGTACGTATCCCCGCTCGACGCGTACTTTCCGGAACTTCCTCCGTTCGTTCTGTACTACTTTCGCAGCCTTGGCGCGATCTTCTTTCAGAGCAGTCCCTGGGCGGGCGTCCTTGTCGCCTGCGGCATTCTCGTCTACAGCCGGATTGGCTTTCTACTTTCCATCGCAGGCTTCATCGCCGGGGCAGGCTTCCATTTCCTGCTCCTGGGCTCGGTGTATGACGTGAGCACGGGAATGGCCGGCTTCAACTACATCCTCACTGCGATGGCGGTCGGCGGAGTGCTTCTGGTTCCGAGTCCGAATACGTTCGTTCTCGGCATTGCGGCGGCAGTGATGACGGCTCTTTTTGCATCGGCGGTCAAGATCTTCTTCATCGCATTCAATCTGCCGGTTCTCGCGGCGCCTTTCACAATGATTACGCTCGGCTGCGTTTACGGCGCCCGCCTGTTGCACGGAAGAAAATTCCGGGTCGTCGATTTTACTCCGGACTCGCCGGAAACGAACCTCGACTACTTCAAAACGCGTCAGGAACGCTTCGGCGAAACGGGTCTCGACATCCGCCTGCCTTTCTCCGGAGTCTGGACGATTTCGCAGGGATACTCGGGCAAATTCACGCACCAGAATCTGTGGAAGGAAAGCCTGGATTTCATGGCAGTGGGCGAAAACGGATCTGTTCGCAAAGGCGAAAGCAATCAACCCGAAGACTTTTACACATTCGGACTTCCTGTGCTCGCTCCTGCCGCGGGCAGAGTCGTGAAAACGGTTTCGCACATCGCAGACAACAAGAACGGCGAAATCAACACGCAGCAGAACTGGGGGAACCTGATCATTCTGCAGCACTCGCCTTATTTGTATTCGCAGATCAGTCATCTGAAGCGGGATTCTCTGCTCGTCAAAGAAGGCGATTACGTAACGGTGGGAACGCGCATCGCGCTGGCCGGCAACTCGGGCAGAAGCGTAGAGCCGCACATTCACATGCATTTTCAGGCAGTGCCGGAAATCGGAAGCGCAACGCTCGCGCTTCCCTTTACGCAATATGTCCGGCAAGCGGGAACGGAAGCGGAGGTCTGTTTCAAAAGCATTCCAAAAGAAGGCGAAATGGTCGGAAATGTGCTCGCGGACTTCAACATACGATCCCGGTTCACGTTCGCTCCCGGACAGAAGATAGAAATCGAAGCAAAGCGCGGTGAACGAACGATCAACGAAACCTGGACGGCCGGAGTGGATTTCGTGGGCAACCTTCACATCGAAGATAAAAACGGCAACCGGCTCAATTTCTTTCCAGGGGCCGATTTCTTCGCGGCGCTCGACTACCGGGGCAAAACCAGCGCGCCGCTCTTCGCGCTGTTCATTGCCGCCTATCGGATTCCGTTTTCGGGAAGCGGGCATCGCTGGCGCGACACGATTTCCTACAAATACTTCGCATCCCTCGCCGGACGCATGAGCAAGGATCTTGTGTTGCCCTTCAGCGACCGTGTCTTCTATAGATGGGAGGCATCCCATTCCCAGAATGAGAACGGCTCCCTGATCGAGTCCAATGTAAGGAACGGCAGATGGTTCATGAAGTCGGAGCTTCTGCTGCAATCCAACAAGCTTCATATTCGCACGCAAACTCGCACCGGCACAGGCTGGGAAATCAGGACAACAACGTGAAAAAACTCTGGTTCGCTTTGATGATCGCGGGCGCACCGCTGGCCGCGCAAAACATGGATATGGGCGAGCAGTTGCAGATCGCCAATGAAGAGATTGCCGCGGGCGACTGCACGACTGCATCGGTCCGGCTTGAGACCATGCTGCAGGCGGCACCGAATTCGCCCATATTGCACAACCGACTTGCATACTGCATGGTGCTGCAGGGCCAGTCAGACGAGGCGCTGAAACACTATCGTCAGGCGGATCAAATTTCGCCGAACATAGATTCAAAGACGGGCGTTCAGTGGGCCCTTCTTGCCGCCGGAAAGAACGATGAAAGCATAGCGGCAGCGCGCGACTCACTTGCATTCTCTCCCGAAAACCAGTCCGCGCTCAATCTCCTTGCGCGCGCACTGTCTGCGAAAGGCGATCACGCGGCCGCGCGCGAAACCTATCTGCGGATCATGCGGACTCACGGCGAAGGCGCAGATGCGCTGTCCGGCGCAGGCCTTGAGAGCTATGCCGTCGGCGACACGGAGAACGGAAGCAAATATTTAACGAATGCATACGAAAAGGATCCCCACAACCCGGCCACACGTTCTGCGCTGGGGCTACCGCCTTCCGTTCCCTATGTTCTCTTCGCGCCCACGTACGGGTCGCACAACTTCCACGGAACCTCGGCCACCGGCGAAGGAACGAGCGGAGGCGCCACAGTCACGTTTGCCGCAACGGACTCTCTTTTCTTTCGCGGCGGTTACTCCC
>CAZUJO010000179.1:0-7592 GCA_964619995.1 uncultured Leptospiraceae bacterium | reverse complement strand
GCCGTACCATTGTCGCATAACGCTCCGTAGATGGCGTAACCGTCGAGGGCGATGCCGATCAGGTTCGAGTCCATGTTGAAGTTCGTCGTGACCGTCGCGGACTGGTCCGTGGAGTACTTCTTCACCCATGCATGGTGATGCGCGATGGAGCTGTTGTTCGGGTGTTCGCCAAACGCATCGAAGGTCAGGGCTTCAACGGAGAGAGTATCCGGCGGAGCTGCCGCGTTGTTGAATATGGCGAGACCGTTTCTCGTAATGCCGATGGAAGTCAGGCCGCCCTGAGTTCCCGTGAGAGTGCCATTGTTCTTCGTCGGGTTTTTCGGGATCGCATACACGAAGTTCTGGCTGCCGATCTTGTTTGTGCCGGCTGCAGTGTACGTGTTTCCGTCATAGTTGACCAGGGCTGCCGCAAGAGGCGCACCCGTGGCCGCGCCCATCCAGTAGTAGCTTGCATGGTTCGGCAGATTCTTGGATTTGAAGCAGTAGTAGTTGCCGCTCACATAGGCGACCGAGCAGGTGAAGTTGCTCTTAATCCAGCTCGGCAGCGCCGAATCCATGGACGTTGTAACGCCGTTGATGCAGCCGTCGGTTCCGATTGTGGCCGTTGAGTTCGTAACGGTCGATCCTGTGGATGCTGTGCTGAGGCAAACTGAGTTCGCAAGCGCAATGGCCGCAAGCAGGGTCAGTTCCGTGGTGGAATCATCCTTCTTGCTGTTGAAATACGAGCAGTTTACGAGGGCAATGCAGGCGATGGCAATGATGGAGCCCTTTCTCCATATCCGGGTGCGTTTTATATTTTTCATCTCTAACCTCCTCCGGTGATCCGGGTTCCGTGTTACTACCGGCCATCCGGGCCGAACTGGACAGGAGAGAACGCATAATCGCAGTTCTGCGAGAAAAAAATTTCAGGAGGCAGAAATTCGAAGGCGCGCAACGGCTCCGGTCTCTCCATTCTCAATGGAAGCCTCGCCGTTGTGCAAAAGAGCCGTTTCCCGCACGAAGCAAAGGCCCAGTCCCGTGCTCTTGCGGCCGTCTGGCCGCGGCAGCGAATAGAAGCGCTCAAACACCCTTGACAGGGCATATTCCGGAACGCCAGGCCCCTGGTCCTGGACAAAGAATTCGACGAATTCCTGCCCGCCGGGCCCCTGCAATTTGCGAAAACCCGCGCGGATCACAGAAGAAGCAGGGCTGAAGTCGCTGGCATTCTCTATGAGGTTGATGAGGGCCGATTCAAGCAGGACCTTCGACCCGCTGATCCGTGCGTCTTCGGTATGTTCGGCGACGCAGCTCTGGTTCTTTGTCCCGAGACGGACCGCACATCTTCGCACGGCCTCGCTCAGGATATCATTCGCCGATAGATATTCTCGTGTATCGAGCGATTTCTGCCCTTCGACGGCAGAGAGGTCGAGCAGCTTTCGGGTCATTTCCTCAATGCGCGCGGATTCTGTGAGAATGTTTCGCGTAAAGCGTTCGCGGGATTCGGGCTCGGGATTTTCTGCGAGGATTTCCGCCGCAGCCCGGATGGATGTTACAGGACTTTTGATTTCATGGGCCATGGTTCGGACGTACTGCTGGACGTAGGCCTTTCCTTCGAGTTCCGAGCGCATTTCTTCAAATGCGCGGGCGAGGTTTCCGATTTCGCCGCCTCCGACGTCGGGCAGGGCAGGCCGCTTCTGCGCGCGCACTGCGTTGACATAGTCCGTGAGCAGGCGGATCGGCCGCGTCACCCAGAAGAAGGTCGTCAGCGCAAGCACCGTCAGAGCGATGACCGCAAATCCGGCTCCCTGCAGTAACCTTCGCTCTGCTATGCGGACAAACGGCTGAATGCTGTCGTTCGGCTTTATGACGGTCACCTCTCCCACAATTAAGTCACCGCGGCGCACGGGGGCTGCCACATAGAGGGAGCCTGTGTTCGGATCTTCTTTGCGGACCCGCGTGGCGCGAACGCCGTATTCGCCTCGCAGCGCGCGTCGCACGTCGTTCCACTGCGAAAAGTCTTTGCCGACTGATTTCCCTTCCGAGTCGTAGATGACGATCCCGCGCGCATCCGTCACGTAGACCTTGATGTTGACTTTTTGCTTGCGCAGCGAATAGATGCGCGCGTTGAATTCACGCGCCTGCGCCCGGGAGAAGAGGTCGCGGAGCGCGGTGGGATCGGGCGACGTCGTTGCATCGCGTTCGAGCAGCGCTGCGAGGAGATGGGCCGTGTCGTTCAGGGACTCTTCAAGGGCCTCCAGGTAGCGCGGACGGATTTCATCCTGGATCAAACGATAGATGAGAAAGAATCCGCCTGCGAAGACAAAAAAAAACTGAGCACGACGCGCGCGGTGAGTTTCATAGATCCTCCATGAGGCAGTAGCCCAGGCCTCGTTTCGTCACAATTGGATCCAGGTCAGGACGGATTTCTTTGAGCTTCGCGCGCAGGTTCTTGACGTGCGTGTCCACAGACCGGTCGAAGCTTTCCTCCGGAGTCTCCCAGGCAGCATCCATGATGTTTTCGCGTGAAAAAACCCAGCCCGGACGCGAGATAAAAAGCAGAAGCATTTTATACTCGGTCCGCGAAAGCGTCAGGGCCTTTCCGCAGTAGCGGATGATTGTGCGCTTCTCATCGACTTCGAATACGCTTTTTGACTGCGGGCCGGCTTTCGTGCGGCGGAGAATGGCTTTCGCCCGAGCCGCAATTTCCCTGGGACTGAAGGGCTTTGTAACGTAATCGTCTGCGCCGAGCTCGAGACCTACAATCCGATCGACTTCATCGGAGCGCGCCGTAAGCATGAGCACGGGCACGTCGGATTTTACGCGGATCTCTTTCAAGAAATCGAATCCGTTCTTATCCGGCAGTCCTACATCGAGAATCAAAAGCTCCGTGTCGGGGCCGAGCATGGCCGCGGCTTCGCGTGCAGTGGACGCATGCGCCGGAGTAAAGCCGTCGCTCTTGAGAGCAAACATAAGCGCATCGGCGATGGCCGGTTCGTCTTCGACGATCAAGATCATGGCAGTCCCACTACGGTCATGCTCTGTGGATGTTCAATGATCAGGTCGTAGATGATCGTTCTTTTTGCATTCGGCTGCAATGGAAATTTCCACTCCAGAATTCCAGGCTCCGGCTGTTCCGGCTTGAGGTCCGGTGTCTCGAGTTTCACTTTGATGGACTCATGCTTTGAAACCGGGATCTGTTCGCGCAGCGCCAGATTTGCAGTCTCTGCGAGGTGATTTTCAACCTGTATCTCGAACCGGCTCCGGATGCGCCGCGTGTCTCCGAGCATTTTCTTGTCTGTCTCGTGAAGCTTGCGTTCTCGCTTTACCGTTATGCGGCTTTCCACGCCGAGAAAAATCTCTCTCTTCTGGCCGGGCGGCGTCTCCTCGATCGTGGTCTCGCCGATGTACTCGTCCTCAAAGAAAACCTGGCCGGAACCCTGAAGGAAGAGATAAGCGGATTCATTCGTAAAAGCGGCCCGCCGGTAGACGTGCTGCGAGATTGCGGGCAGAAGCAGAAAGTCGAGTTCGCGCGCGAATTCGAGGCCGGACGCGATATTCGCTTTCTTCTCTTCGCCATTTCCCGGAATCGTGACCCGTGATGGAAGCGTATAGGTGATGCTTGTCCCGCTTGCATCGGGCGCCGCGTCGAAAGACGCCATCAGGAGACCGTCGATTTCCTCCTCGGGCGGCATGGCTGCCGCTGCGGCGAAACCGGGAGCCGGCGCCGGGGCGCGAACTTGCATCGGCGGAACAGGACGCGGAGGCGGCGCCTCCATCAGATGCCAGTCAAAGAAGGAAGGCGGAGTCGATGTTGAGGAAGCAGGGGCAGTGGACAGGCTGAGTTCGACGTCGGTCCAGGGCTCGCCTGTATTCTGGCTGATTTCGCCCAGATACTGGATCATCACCTTTTCGCCGAAGCGGAAGTCGTAACGAGGTTTCCAGGAAGGACCAGGAATGATGCAGGCCGCGGTGAAAGACGCTTCACCGCCGGCGGACTCCACGTCGAGGCGCACTTCGACGCGCACGCGCCTGGCCGCGGAGCCTGCGTTTTTCAGATCCTGTTCCAGGCGCGCCAGTTCCCGCGTGAGCTGCCGTTTCTCTTTTGCCAGGCCGACCGATCTCTCAGAAGACGCCTGCTTCTCATTTGCTATAGTTTCTTCAATACTTAATAAGTTCGATACAGTCAGACGGCCCATCGCCAGGCCGCGCGCGAGCGACTGCGCCTGCAGGGCGATTCCTTCGAAATGGGCGGCACGTTCGGTTTCGAGCGCGATTCTACGGTCGACCAGACTCATCCGATCGCGCAGATCTTCCACTTTCGCTTCGAGTTCTGTGACAGGAACGGACGGCGGTTCCGTGTAGGTTATGGATTCTACGTCAAACGAAACAATGCGGGCCCCGCGGGCCGAAACCCGGATGCTGTTTGTGTCCAGGGAAGCGGGCAGGCCGCTCAGAATCACAGTGTGGCGTCCTTTCTCAAGATTCGCAGTGCCGGTTCGCACGACGCGGGCGCGATCTGCGTAGACTGTGACGTTTGTGATTTCGGACGACAGGTTCATGCTGCAGTCTTCAGGCCGATTCCATTTCTTCAATCTCTTCTGCATAGCCGGCAGAAAGAATTGGGAATCGCATCCAGCTTCTGGGATCGATGTTTCTGTCGTCGAGATGGAAAGAGGGGGCGATCCGCTCGCGTTTCCACTGGTTCTGGGTCCAGAGACGGAAGAACCGGGCTATGCTCTTTTTTAGAAAGGATGCGTCCACGCCCTCGCGAAGGGCCTCAAAAATCTCGCGGGGAGATTTCTTGTCGCGAATTGCCAGGGCTTCAATCCGGTCGAGCAGCACATAGGGCATGAGATCGCGCTCGTCGGTCTGGTTGGCGCGAAGTTCTGCGGTCGGCTCCTGCTCATTGATGTATTTCAACGCGCCAACGGGTCCGAACTCATCCCCGGTCTTTTCCATCCAGATGAGCCATTGTTTCAGGTATGCCTTGTCGACGCCGGCAATCGGAGCAAGGCCGCCTGACGTATCTCCGTCCATGGTGCAGTAGCCGACGCTGCCTTCGCTGCGGTTGCTCGTGGTGATGAGGATGCTTCCGGTTGTGTTTGCAAAAAACCAGGCGAGCGGAGAGCGCACGCGCGCCTGAATGTTCTGAAGGGGCAGGTCGTCTGTTTCCCAGGTGAGGGTTCTGCCGAGAATGCTCTGGATCTTTTCCGTATAACGTTCGACCGTGTCGGAAATATCGGCTTCGTGATGGTCCGCTCCGAGAGCCCGGGCCACCTCACGCGCCGCAGTGCGCGTGGTCTGTGAGCTCTGCGCTGCCGCCTGATAGATGGTATGAAGCAGGTCGGACGGAGAGGACTTCGCAACGCGGAGTTTTCTCTGGAATTCTTCAGGGCCCAGCTCGCGCACAGCAAGGCGGATCATACGCTCGACCAGCACGGCGCAGGCCGCTGAATCGGCTCCGCCGGAGAGTGAGATCACATAACCGCGCGAATGAGATTTGCGGAGATAGTCGAAAAGCCCGAGCGTTACCGCCTCCAGAAATTCCTGCTCTTTGCTCAGGGAATCCGGCGCGCCGGGCGCAGTGGAATGCGAAGGCCTGGCCGGGAGGTTTGCGGATGAAGAAACATCAACGAGGCCATAGTCCGGCGTTTCATTCTGTTCTTTGAAAGAGTACAAACGCCCGCGCGCCGCACGCACGGCTGCGACGTCAATGTCGATGGTATGCAGTGTATAGTCTTTGTAGGAGAATCGCTTCCCTTCATAGATCAGGTTCCCCAGCGAAGCGACAATCACGCAGCCGTCGTAGATCGCTCGGCCGGATTCATTTCCAAGGAGATTGACCATTGCATAAGCGCATGCGTAGGCGCGCGACGAATCGAGCGCAATGTTCCGGCGCACGGTCTCTTTTCCGAATGCGAAATGGGACGCCGATGGGCACAGTATGAGATCGGGGGAGGCTTCCGTATAACGGTCCGCGGGCCGGTTCGGCACCCAGCAGTCTTCGCAGATCTCCAGAGCAAAGCGCAAACCATCCGCTTCGAGCACCACAGGACCGATCGGAACTTTTCGGCCTGCAATCTCTGTTTCAGTGACCGGCTGCCTCCATGCTGTAAACCAGCGCGGCTCATAGTGAATTCCGTCGCCCGCAAGATTCTGTTTGGGAATCAGGCATTCAATGCGGCCGTTCCGGATCACGGCCGCGCAGTTGTAAATGCGCTCGTGAAAGCGGTAGGGAATTCCAATCAGAATCGCTGCGCTGAGAATCGACTCGGCTTCTCTGGCGATTTCAATCGCTGATGCAAGCGCTCGTTCGGCAACGTAGGGAGCGTAGAAAGCATCTTCGCAGCCGTAGCCGGTGACGCAGAGCTCGGGGAAAAGGACGATTTCTGGTGACTGCGATTTGAGTTCGCGGAGCGCGGAAAGAATTCGACCGCGGTTGCCCGACCAGTCCAGAGGGATCTGGTTGAGGGGCACACATGCAATGCGGACTACATCAGACGTGCGCTCGACAGACATTCAGTATCGACTCCAGTACCTGCCTGCCGTCCGTGCCGCCTGTCTGCGGATCCACAGCTCTTTCAGGATGCGGCATCATGCCGAGTACGCGGCCGGCTTTGTCTGTCACGCCCGCGATCGAACGCTCGGACCCGTTCACGTTCTCCACGTATTCAAAAGCTACCTGCCCGTTGTCGAACAGAGACCGAATCACGTCATCGTCCGCGCGATAGTTGCCTTCGCCGTGAGAAACGGGAAGCCGGATGATTTTCTGAGGATCCAGGTCCTGAGTGAACGCGCTCTTGCGCGCGTGAAGGCGGACGTCTTTGCAGATGTGTTTGAGAGTGACGTTGCGGATGAGCGCGCCGGGAAGCAGGCCCGCTTCGCAGAGAATTTGAAACCCGTTGCAGATGCCGACCGTGATTCCGCCGTTTCGCGCATGCTCGGCCACGGATTTCATGGCAGGCGCGAATCGTGCGATGGCCCCCGTGCGAAGGTAATCTCCGTAAGAGAATCCGCCGGGCAGAACAATGAGATCGTACTTTGCAGAGAACTGATCTGCGTGCCAGAGGCTGTCGACTGTGACTCCGAAAAAATTCCGGAGCACCGTGATCATATCCTGATCGCAGTTCGATCCAGGAAAGGTTACGACGCCGGCTTTCATTTAGCCTCCTCAAGGGTGAGGTCGTAGGTTTCCATGACGGAGTTCACAAGGAGTTTCTCGCAGATGTCGCGCGCCTGTTTCTCTGCGGCCGCGCGGTCTGCCGTGTTCAGACGAACTTCCGCGTATTTGCCCATGCGCACGCTTTCAGTAGAGGAAAAGCCCAGATCATGCAGCGCATGCACGACTGCGAGCCCCTGGGGGTCCTGAATCGAAGGCTTGAGACGAATGCTGATTTTTGCGAGATACACAAAGCAAACTTCCCTGGACCATCCGGCCCTGGAAGTAAAAAAAGGGTGGGATTCCTGATCAAGCGCGGTAGAACCAGGCGTGCGAACCGTCGTAACCATTGACTGCCAGTATCTCTATCCAGAAACCGCATGCGCGTTCATGATCTGTGAAAAAGATCGCGTGGCCTTTGTCGAAAACAACACAAACCACGCCGTGCCCCTTT
>CAZUJO010000178.1:0-7624 GCA_964619995.1 uncultured Leptospiraceae bacterium | reverse complement strand
CGCCTGTAGACAGCGTGAATCATCTCATATTCCCCCTCGGGGCCCGGTGAAAAATGGCGGAATACGCGGGTATCGGGGTCGGGGCGCTCTGTGACTTCCCGCCAGCGATAGGGGCCGTCCGGCCTTTGAAAACTGCCGTGCAGTTCCATCACACGGGTCTTCGGATCAAACGTGCCGTCCAGGACTGCAAAGAACGTCCGCATTGAATCCACCCAGAGTCCCGTGTATTTGTTCTTCAGGGTGTCATAGCCGTAGATTCCGTGCGCTTCAAAACCGCTTTCATGCGCGAAGTCCACGATGAGCCATTCACCGCCACAGCCGATGCGGTTCGTGCTGACGGCTTTGCCGCGCGCCGCAGCCTGGCCGTGCGGACGCACTTCCATTTCCACGTCCCAGATTCCTTCGTCTTCCAGGACGGGTTTCATTTCTTCTCTCATAAGACCTCCGCCTTACAGTGGTTCCACTTTCATGCGCACGGGACCGCGCGGCCGCAGAGTGATCGACGGGAACGGTCGAATGTCGGATGACGGGTCCAGACGGAGTCTTGCATCTTTCGATATGCGCGCAAGCACAAGTGAGGCTTCCATCATCGCAAAATTTGTGCCCACGCACAGGCGCTGTCCGCCGCCAAACGGGAAGAAGGCGAACTTTGGAATTTCGCGGCCTTCGAGCCATCGCTCCGGCTCGAAGCGGTCCGGATTGGGGAAGAAACGCGGATCCCTGTGCGTGATGTACTGCATCATGCCGACCTGCGTTCCCGGCTCGAGCGGGTAACCGCCGATCTCGCACGGTTCGGTGACTTCGCGCCCGATCGACCATGCCGGCGGATAAAGCCGCATGCTTTCTTTCAGGATCGCTTCTGTATACGGAAGCGAGTAGAGGGATTCGAGGGTGATCGTTTCGTGCGACCGAACTTCTTCGATGAGCCGGTCGCAGGCTGCGGGATTCTGCGCAAGCAGTATGAACGTCCAGGAAAGGGCGTTGGCCGTGGTCTCATGACCTGCGAGAAGTATGGTCATCAGCTCATCGCGGATCTGACGGTCGCTCATACTGCCCGATTCGTCGCGGGCGGAGCTCAGCGCAGACAGAAGGCTTGTGCCGGAGCTGTCAGCGCGGCTGCGGATCTGATTGATGATGTCGTCGAGTTCTCCCAGCGCCTGCTGATACCGGCGGTTGACGGCGAGGAGGCGGGTGCGCGTGAGGAAAAGGGGAGCCGGGAATTTCAATCGGAATGCCTGATGCCGCATAACGGCTTCAAGCGCGTGCGCTACGCGCGGAGTGAGGTCTCCTGCTTCCATTTGAAACATCGCCTGCACAATGATGCGCAGGGTCAGCGCCATCATCTCTTCTCCGAGAGAAATTACGGAACCCGGTTTCCAGGAAGCAGCTGTCTCTGCGGCATACTGAATCATGAAAGGCGCATAGGTATACACGCGCTCTTTGTTGAAAGAAGGCTGGATCAAGCGGCGCTGCCTGAGCCAGTGTTCGCCGTCGGCGGTCAAAAGGCCGCTGCCAAGGATTTCGCCGAGCTGCCGCGTGAAGATGTCTTTGCGAAAGTGCGCATTTTTCTTCACGAGGATTTCTTCAATTTGATCGGGATGCAGGAACAGATAGAAGGATCCGCCGCCGGGCGCAAGCAGCCGCACTGCATCGCCGTATTTGCGCCAGACATCGTACATGAATTTCAGCGGGTTCCGCGCGAATCGCATGCTTCCTGTAAATACTTCGAGGCCTCTGGGGCCGGGTGGGATCTTCGCCTGCATGGGTCCTCTCGCCGGATTTATTTCTGCATGAGCCTGCGCACGGCGCCGTGCAATCCCGCAATCGTAAATGGATACATGGGGATCACATCGCCTATGGCCGAAATCGTTTCATGCCACCACGCCCGCCGCGGCTCGGGATTCATCCAGGCGCAGTGCGGGTATTTCCGTGCGATTTCCTGAAAGCGTCCGTATGCGGAGAGCACATCGCGTTCCGCCGGGTTGTCCTGTTTCATCCGCGCGCGATAGTAGTATTCAAAGTAGGCGTGACGCTTATCGAAGAGCTCGTAAGGATTCATGCATGCATCGCCCGCGAAGAGAAGCCGGGCTTCCTGGTCGAACTTCTTGTAGAAATCTTCTATAGAAAGAGGCTTCCGAAAGGCCGCGTCGAGAAAGACATGATCATAGACTGCATTGTGGAAATAGTAGTGTTTGAATTCCCGGAAATGAGCGAGTTTTGATGCCGCCGTAAAAAGGCGGCTGACGAGCCCGGAATAGGGCGTCATGCTTCCTCCCACGTCTGTGAGAAGGACGAGAGTCATTCGGTTCTTTCGCGAGCGGCGAAAAACCGCGACCGGGTCACCGCCGGAATTCGACGTTTCACGAATCGTTTCCGGAAGATCGAACTCGGGACGTCCTTCGCGGCGCAGATCGCGCAGGCGCCGCAGTGCGATTCGAAAGCCACGCACGCCGAGTTTCTCGTCTTCGCTGTATTCTCTGTAGCGGCCGGATGTCAGCACGTCCATGGCAGAGCGGTTACTGCCTTCGCCTCCGATCCGCAGCCCTTTCGGATTTTCACCGGAATGACCGAAGGGCGAAACCCCGCCCGTGCCGATCCATTTGCTTCCGCCGTCATGCCGCTCGGTCTGGGTGCGAAGCCTGTCTTCGAGTTCTTTCCAGAGCTGCTCTGTTTCGTACTCGGGTCCGCCCTCGGCGCTGCTTCGTTTCTTCGCCTCTTTCAGCCATTCTTCGAGAATATTGCGGAACGCGTCGCCGGACTCCAGTGCGTCCCGAAAGGTTTCGGCAAATACGCGGTCGAAAGAATCAAAATGCTTTTCGTCTTTTGCAAGGCATGCGCGCGAGATGAAGTAGAACTTCTCTGCGGTGACGGGCAGATTTTTTTCCGCGTAGCCGCTGAGCGCGCGAAAGAGATCCATGAGTTCGCCGGTGCCGGAGGGCAGGCCGGCTTTTCGGAGTTTGTAAAAGAAATCGAGAAACATCAGAACCGACTGCGCACTTCGCGCATATCGTCTTCGTTCTTTATGAGCGCGCCCGGCCAGGGCAGAGTGCCCGTGGGTACGGCCCCCTGGTGAATGAGAATCCGGATCCAGTCGATCAATTCCGAGGTAGACGGTTTCTTCTTGAGATCGTTCATTCCGCGCAGTTTGTAAAAGATTTCAAGCGCGGACGAAAGAAGCTTCTGTTCAATATCCGGGAAATGCGCGCGCACAATTACCTTCATGAAATCCGGTTCCGGAAAATCAATGTAATGAAAGATACATCTGCGCAGAAAAGCGTCCGGCAGTTCCTTCTCATTGTTGGATGTGATGATGGCAAGCGGCCGCTGCTTCGCATGAACGCGCCGGCCGGTTTCCGTGATCACAAATTCCATTTGATCGAGTTCCAGAAGCAGGTCGTTTGGAAACTCCGCGTCCGCCTTGTCGATCTCATCGATCAAAACGACGCAGGGCTCATTTGAGTCAAATGCCTGCCCGAGCGCGCCCAGGCTTATGTAGTTCTCGATGTTCTTGATCTTTTCTGAATTTTCGGCGAAACGCGAATCATTCAGACGCGAGAGCGCGTCGTAGAAGTAGAGTCCGTCTTTTGCAAGGCTTATGGATTTGACGTGCCAGCGAAAGATGGGGCGGTTTCTCTCTTCTGCCAGAGCCTGGGCTAGAAGCGTTTTTCCTGTTCCCGGTTCTCCTTTGAGAAGGAGCGGCCGGCCCGTAATTTCTGAAACAAGGACGGCTTCCTCAAGCGCAGGTGGAACTACATATTTTAGATTACTCAACTTTATCCTCTTCTCCGGATCTCTTTGTAATGAACTTCGTCAGGCGCTTTCGCGTTTCGTTTGAGATCGTTGTAAACTCCACGCCCGTTTCAAACAACTGATCGTTGTCCGGAGTTGGGCGGCACCACGCCACCTGTCCCTGGCAGAGCACGCGGATCTTATCTTCTTTTACATAAAAGTCAATCGAGAGGAGCGTCCCCTTTTTTAGTTCGCGTCTCCCGATCATGCGCACGCCGAGTTCGCTCAGGTTTACAAGGTTCGTTTCAAACCGTCCCGATTCCGTCCATGGAGTGTAGGCCATCTTCATGTCCACGACCATGCGATGGCCTTCGCGCAGTTTCGATCGCTTGATGGCCGCCGGCTTTGCGAGCGAAAGCATCGCGCCGTCGGCGCCCTTCGTGGTCGTTTCAAATGAAAACTGGTTCTTCTCGATCTTGAATTCCACCAGCACGGGCGTGCCCGCGGGGAGCGAAGGCGCATCTCCGAGGAACAGGGTCATCCCGTCGCGGAGAACTTCTCGCAATTGTCCCTGGAACTTATTTCCCTCCGGGTTTCCGCTGAGGGGACATACGCTGACGGCCAGGTTCTTCTGGAGAGAGAGTGCCATGAGGACTGAATGGGACGCAGTACTCCGGCCTCGTCAAGGAAAGAGCGAATTCACTTGAAGAATCTCAGGCTGATCCGAGAAGAGCAGAATGAAGCTCTGGTCCCCTTCCGAAGACCGAATCCGCAGCTCGAAGATGGTTGAATTTCAGGAATTCGCATCTGAGCGAGAAGGACGCACCATGAGCTCGTACGAGGACCTGTACGCCTGGTCCGTTCGGGACCCGTATTCCTTCTGGGAATCTGTCTGGCACTTTGTCGGGATGGTGGCTTCGAACCCCTATGAGCAGGTGGTGGACGATGTTACGAGAATGCCCGGGGCGAAGTGGTTCGGCGGCGCCCGCTTGAATTTTGCAGAAAACCTCCTGCGTTTCCGCGATGAGCGGCAGGCGATTGTCTCCGCGAATGAAAGAGGCGTCCGCAAGCGCATGACCTATGCCGAGCTTTACCGGGAGGCTGCATCCCTGGCAGATCGATTCCGCGAGATGGGAGTTCGCCCCGGCGACCGGGTAGCCGGGTTTGTTCCAAACATTGCAGAAACCATTGTGTGCATGCTCGCCGCGACGGCCGTCGGCGCCGTCTGGAGTTCAAGCAGTCCCGATTTCGGACACGAAGCCGTGCTCGACCGGTTCGGCCAGATTGAGCCTGTGATTCTTGTTACCGCCGATGCGTACGAATTCAAAGGGAAGGTGATCGACTGCATGGAGAGGGCGGAGGCCCTGGCCCGTGCGATTCCCTCGGTAAAGCAGATTGTTGTAATTCCTTATATTTCTGAGAAACCGCAGTATTCATTCACGAAGCCCTCGGCGCTTTTTACGGATCTCGTCCGGGGCGAAGGATCGGGCAGGTTCGAGCAGCTTCCGTTTGATCATCCGGTATACATCATGTATTCATCCGGAACGACGGGGCTTCCCAAGTGCATGGTGCAGGGACCGGGAGTTCTGTTGAACCACCTCAAGGAGCTCGTGCTCCATACGGACCTGCGGCGCGAAGATGTGATCTTCTATTTTACAACGTGCGGCTGGATGATGTGGAACTGGCTTACGAGCGCCCTTGCCGTGGGAGCGACCCTCTTTCTTTTTGATGGAAATCCATTTCATCCTTCGCCGGGCATCCTCTTTTCTCTCGCGGAGAAAGAAGGCGTCACCGTCTTCGGCACGAGCGCGAAATATCTCTCGGCGCTGGAAGCTGCCGGAGTTGAGCCGCGCCGCGAATTCAATGTTGCGAAGATCAGGACCATTCTTTCTACCGGTTCTCCTCTTTCGCGCGAAAGCTATCAGTTTGTCTACAGACAGATCAAAGAAGATGTGCAGCTTTCTTCTATTTCGGGCGGCACGGATTTGAACGGATGTTTCGCTCTGGGCAATCCAGTTTTGCCGGTTTACGAGGGCGAACTGCAGTGCCGCGGCCTCGGCATGGCCGTGGAAGTCTGGAACGATGACGGCAAGCCCGTCACACGCGAAAAAGGCGAGCTTGTATGCGTGCGTGCGTTTCCTTCGATGCCGCTCTTTTTCTGGAACGATCCGGACGGATCGAAATACCATCGCGCCTACTTTGATCATTTCCCGGGAGTCTGGCGTCACGGCGACTTCGCCGAAATTACAGAGCACGGCGGGATGATTATCTACGGCCGCTCCGACGCGACTTTGAATCCAGGCGGCGTGCGGATCGGAACCGCGGACCTCTACCGTGTGGTTGAATCCTTTCCTGAAATCGAAGACAGTGTGGTAGTCGGGCAGGAATGGGAAAATGACCAGCGTGTAATTTTATTTGTGAAAATGAAACACGGCGAGCTGAATGCGGACCTCAAAAAGGCCATTTCGCAGAAGATTCGCGATACTGTGTCTCCGCGGCATGTGCCTGCCTTCATCTTTCAGGTGCCGGACGTTCCCTACACGCGGAATCTGAAGAAAGTGGAGCTGGCCGTAAAGAGGACGATTCAGGATGAGCCGGTCACAAATCGCGATGCGCTTGCAAATCCTGAATGTTTAGAGTTTTATAAGAATATTCCCGAACTCCGGAGAAAGTCATGAATATTTACGATCTTCCTATCCGCCCGCGCCGCAACCGGCGCACAGAATCGATTCGAGGGCTTGTGCGCGAACACAAACTCGACGCGACCAGTTTGATTCAGCCGATGTTTGTCTGCGAAGGCAGCGGAAAAACAGAACCGATTCCCTCCATGCCCGGCATCGCGCGTTTGAGTCTCGATCTGATCGTAAAAGAATGTCAGACGCTGGCGGGTCTCGGCGTTCCGGCCGTCGCCCTTTTTCCCGCCATTTCTGATGCGAAGAAAGATAAGACAGCGTCGGAGTCGCTGAATGAAAAAGGACTCTTACAGGAAACGGTGCGGGCCATCAAAGCGGCCGCTCCTTCCATTGCCGTGATTACGGATGTTGCCATGGATCCGTACAGCTCGGACGGGCATGACGGTTACGTGAACGACCGCGGCGAAATTGAAAACGACACGACCCTTGATATTCTCGCCCATATGGCCGTCGCCCAGGCAAAAGCCGGCGCCGATCTTGTGGCTCCGTCCGATATGATGGACGGCCGCGTAGGCGTGATCCGCGAAGCGCTCGACGAAGAAGGTTTTACAAACGTCGGCATCCTTGCGTATTCCGCGAAGTATGCTTCGTCATTCTACGGCCCCTTTCGCGATGCTCTATCAAGCGCGCCGCGCGCGGGCGATAAGAAGACCTACCAGATGGATCCTGCAAACGTGCGCGAAGCGCTGCATGAGGTGGAACTTGATATCAGCGAAGGCGCGGACATCGTGATGGTCAAGCCCGGTCTGCCTTATCTGGACGTCGTGCGCGCCGTATCGGAAATCTCAAGCGTGCCTGTGGCCGTTTACAATGTCAGCGGAGAGTACGCAATGCTTCGCGCGGCCTCGCAGAATGGCTGGCTCGATTACAAGAAGTCCGTTCTCGAAACGCTGCTGTCGTTTCGCCGCGCGGGGGCGGATATGATCCTGACGTATCATGCGAAAGAAGCGGCGGAGTGGATGTCCGGAAAATAAGCCGCGAAGGAAAACGGATTAGAGGTGCTTGTAACTGGCGCCCTTTTCGAGCAGATCCAGGTATCCGCGGATCTTGTTGCGGAGCGCTTCGCCGATTTCTGTGACCTTTTCTTTGAATCGGTTGTTGTAGGCTGCCTTTTCTTCCGGGTTCAGGTTCGCAATGATGCCCTCCATGATCGCAGCGCGCGCCGTTTTGTCAGGCGGCGGCTCCATATTCAGGATCTGCTG
>CAZUJO010000177.1:0-7629 GCA_964619995.1 uncultured Leptospiraceae bacterium | reverse complement strand
ACTCCGTGCGGCCGGAGTTCCTGCGCTGCAGCGAGACTGAATCCGCGGACGGCATGCTTGGATGCGGAATAGGCTGCGATCCCTGGAATTCCAGCCACTCCGGCCAGCGAAGCAATGTTGATGATGTGACCGGATTTCTGCTGTTTCATGATGCGCGCCGCGGCCGATGTGCCGATCATCGGACCTCTTGCATTGATATCGAGGTGGCGCGCGAAGTGACTTTCATCTGCGTCATCGACGTAGGCGGGGAGAAGATAGCCGGCATTGTTGATGAGGATATCGAGACGCTTCCATTTTTTCAGAAGGCGGTCGACCACCTTCTGCCAGTTCTTTTCCGTTCGCACATCCAGCTTTTCGCAGATGAGTCTGTCCTTATCCCAGCCGTCCGTTTTCGCCGCTTTTCGCAGCGCGTCTTCGTTTATGTCGGTTGCGGCTACGAACGCTCCGCTTTGCATAAATGCGCCGGTTAAGTGGCGCCCGATTCCGCTTGCTGATCCGGTTATGAGAATGACTTTTCCGTTCATGGTTCGCTCCTCACCTGTTCATCACGCTTTCCGCACAAGGCTGCCGAATTCGAGAGGCCCGAAGCTGAAGGTCGGCCGGACTCCGGGGAATCCCCAGTAATGCGTGAGTTCGGAAGACGGAACGAAATTGTAAAACTCAGGATTGCGCGAAGAAGGCCCGGCAATTTCTTTTTCCTGGACCATGGAAATGTACTGATCGAGTCCGCCTTCGAGAGTATTTCCGTTCAGGATTACTTCCATCCCGGCGTTGATCGCATAACGTCTTACTCCCGGAATGCGCGAAGACTGTGGAGCATAGCTGTCTGCGCTCACTCCGTTTTCGCTCGATACAAGAACTCCCTCGTCCGTATGGACGGCCAGCGAGTGATTCCCTTCCGTGTGTCCGGGCGTTGAGATCAAGGCGACTCCGTCGCCGAGCATTGTATCTCCTTTCAGAAGAATGATCTTGCGAGGATCAATTCCGTCAATTCCGCCGGGACAATACCAGTCGAGCTGCGGGCCGATCAGGCTCTGAGTTGACTTCCACTCCTGCTCCATGACGAGGAGCTTCGCATTCTTGAAGTAAGGCTCTCTCGTTTTTGTTCCGAGCCACTTGCGAAGATCCTGGGTGTGCAGGTGATCGTACGAGATGTAATCAATCTCATCCGGAGAAATGCCCGCGGCCGCAAGGGCGCCTTCTACCGTCGAGAGGATGGGAGAGAGGAATTTCTTTCCGATGGATTGAAACGGGCCGAACTTTCCCGCAAGTCGTTTGAAGAAAGGGGTTTCCGCATTTCCGTCGAGATCGGACGGCGAAAAGAGCAGGGTCTTTACAGAGCCGCGCTGACGGAACTGCACAATGTAAAGCCGATTGAGAATGTGCATGAGCGGCGTCGGGAGAGAGAAAGCGTTTAACAGGCCGTAGCGGGTCGGGTAAGGAACGCGGACCAGATCGACCGTTTTGTAGAACAGGGCTTTCTTTCCAGAAAGCATTCGGTCGCGGAACTTTCGCGCGCGCTTGCGCACTTCTTCGAGACGGTCGCCCGGATGCGGAAAGTCGCGCGCTCCGATGAAGTCGCGGATGGGTGAAAATGAGTCCGAGCCTTTTGCCATGAAGGGAATACGATCTCAGGGCGCTTTGAGTCAAGCATTCTCGCGCGAAATAAAAGCCTCGGATTCCTCCACAATGCGGAATGCAACACGCCACATCCAGGCCGGCCAGTATTTCGGTTTGCTTCTGCCTCGCCAGGACTTGAGACAGGAGATAATGTCGGGCAGCAGGCTGAGGTTGAAGGACATGGCGAACCCCGCGCCCTGTGTTCTGGCCTGTTGTTCAAGGGCTGTAAGCTGGTCCCGCGCGCGTTTCAGGCGAGCGATGTGAGCTCCAAGGAACTCGTCCATAGCTTGCGGGTGCTCGTTCCGCAGCGCCTCAATCTTTGCGACTTCCGCGTTCTGCAGCTCGACTCCACGTTCGGCCTTCGCTCCTGCGCTTTCCCATTCTTCCTGAGAGATCCAGCCGTGCTCGCTCGCCCAGTCCATTCCCGTCATTTCCGGGGTGTCATCATCGAGATCTTCCAGCTGCCGGCTGATGCGTCGGACCTCCTGTTCAATCTCTGCTGCCGTCATACTCAAGGAAATAGATTGCGGTGTGCATCGATGCATGCAATTCAATTCTCATGAGCTGGTCGCCTGGGCGCATGGACGATGAGAAGCAGTTTATCCGCCAGCTTTCGCGGAACAAGCCTGATCTGGACAAGCCGGAGATCGCAGTTGAGTTTGCGCGTCTTTTGATTTCACACCGGCGTTACAACGATGCCATTCTCATCGTGCGCACGGCCCTCGAAGAAGGGCCCCGCTACGACCTCTACGAGCTCAGAGCGTGCACGACACACAATGCGCTCGGCGACCTGTGGGTGGAGGCGAATCGGCTCGCCGGGAAGAAGCCGGAAAAAAACAGTGCTGAGATCTACAACGAACGCGGAAAGCCCGAGCCGGACTGGAAGGAACGCCTCCAGCAGCTGAACGGCACCTGACGGAGTGTTTGATGGCAAAAGCAATTACGAAGAAAGCAAAAGCAAAGACGCATGCGAAAAAGAGCGCGGTGCCCGGTCAGAAGAAGAAACCTGGCGCGCGAAACCTCGGATCTGCCCGGCCGCGCGGACCTGTCCTTGAGCCGCGGATCAGCTTTCTGACCATTGGCACGCGGGATTTCAAAGTCTCTCTTGAATTCTACCGGGACATCGTCGGATTTCCTCTCTACCAGCTGCAGGGCGACATCGCTATGTTCGACATCGGCGGAATGGTGTTCGCGCTGTACCCGCATGGTCTTCTTGCGGAGGATGCGCACGTAAAGCCGGGTCCTGCCGGCTTCGGCGGCGTAACAATGGCGTATAACGTCCGGCGATCCTCAGACGTCGACGGCGTTTTGAAGAAGCTTGAGGACCGCGGCGTTCGCATTCTGAAGCCGGCCGAGAACACATTCTGGGGCGGACGCTCCGGATACTTTGCCGACCCGGACGGAGTTCCCTGGGAAGTCGCATGGAATCCTTTCATTAAGATGGATGCAAAGGGCCGCCTCGTTCTGAAAAAGAAATCCTGAGGGAATTCCGGTTGCCTTGGCTGATGCGGCTTGCAGTCAGAGCACATGACAGACTCACAAACGCGCTGGGCTGCGGCCGGCGACTGGAATGCCTTTTTCGCACTCTTTCTGGACAACATCGTAAACCTGGTGCTTTTGTCCGGCATCCTCCTCGGCTTTGGATTCACGCCCGAAGTCATCTTTGAAAAAATCGTGCCGGGAACGGCGCTCGGCGTGATGTTCGGCGACGTAGTCTACAGCATCATGGCCATCCGCCTCTCGCGTCGCACGGGTCAGCCGGTGACGGCCATGCCGCTGGGCCTGGATACGCCTTCGACGATCGGCATGGCGTTCGTGGTGCTTGGACCGGCGATTTCCGCGGCCCGCGCCGAAGGCATGGACGCAGCCCAGGCGAGTCTGACTGCATGGAAAGTCGGCATGGCCGCAATGATCTGGATGGGCTTCGTAAAAACGATCTTCTCTTTTGTGGGCGCGCGCATTCAGAAGATCGTTCCGACTGCAGCGCTTCTCGGATCGCTCGCAGGCGTGGGCATCACCTGGCTTGCAGCCAACCCGCTGCTCAATATTTATGATCTCCCGTTTGTCGGGCTGATGGCTCTTGCGGTTCTGACCTTCGCATTGATCGCGCGCCACGATCTGCCGTTTCGGCTGCCGGGCGCGGCCATGGCGGTCGTGCTCGGCGTTCTTCTCTATTACGGCCTGGGAGCTGCGAAGCTTCTTCCGGAGGGCGCAATGCATCCGTATGCCGGGCCGCCCCATTTCGAGGGACTCAGGTTTCTCCTTCCGCTTCCCACGTTAGCCGCCTTTGAGGAAGTGTTTGGACGCGTTCTGCCCTATCTGCCGATTGCGATTCCGTTCGGGCTCCTGACGATTGTCGGCGGCATCAACGTAACGGAAGGCGCGCGTCTCGTCGGAGATGATTTCAGCACACGCGATGTGCTCCTGACGGAAGCGGCCGCAACCCTGGTGGCCGGCGTCTGCGGAGGCGTTGCGCAAACGACTCCCTACATTGGTCATTCCGCCTATCGTCAGATGGGCGCGCGAAGCGCGTACACTCTGTTTACAGGTCTCGCGGCAGGCCTGGGAGCGATTCTGGGGCTCGTGGGTTACATTGTGCATCTGGTTCCGGAAGCAGCGGTCAGCCCGATTCTTGTTTTCGTGGGTCTTGAGATTTTAGCTCTGTCGTTCCGGCTTACACCCAGGGAGCATTACTTTGCTCTCGGGTTCGCTCTTCTTCCGCTTCTTCTGGGCTATGTTCTTGTGAAGCTGCAGTCGGTGATTTTCCCCGTGATGGGAGGCGCTGCCGCCATTCAGGCGCAGTTGAAAGCGCTCGGCGGACAGGCCGCGGAGATTGGCAAAGGATTGTCGGGACTCGTTCCTCCCGGCGCCATGAAGGAGTTCACGGTGTTGAATGTGCTCGGACAGGGGGCTATTCTTACGTCCATGATCTGGGCTTCTACCGTTGCTTTCCTGATTGACCGCCGGTTCTTTTCCGCCAGCATTACGATGGTTGTGGCCGGTGTGTTCTCGCTTTTTGGATTCATGCATTCCGTTTTTCCGGACGGCAAACTCTACCTGCCGTGGAATCTTGCATCGCAGGGAATTGAAGGCCGTGCGCTGACCATTCCCTATGAACTTGCTCTGTGCTATTTCATCATGGCTGCCCTGTTCCCGATTCTATATGCCGCCAGAAAAAAGACGGCCTCCTGAGGATAATATATGAATACAGATTACCTGACAAAACTGATTGATTCCTACGACGACAAGCAGCTGCGCAAGATGCTGTTTTCAATGGATGTCGCCGGCAAGCCCCTGTTTCGAATTTTCGACGGCCTTCCGGATAACATTGCGCGCAGCGTTGTCTCCATGCTCGACATGATCGTCGAGTATACAATGAGCGAAGAATACGCGCGCGCCCATAATTACAAAAAAGGGCTGCGATGCTTTGAAGAGCTGTACCATCTCTTTCACTCAACCGACTTTTTGAAGAACTTCGAGAGCTTCGCAAAGCAGAACGGTTTCTATTCGGACGAAGATGAAGCCGTTCCCATGATCAACGAAGACGGATCTCTTGAGAAACTTTACAAGTTTGTAAATATCAAACACATCACTCCTGGATTCGGCCGCGACCAGGACGAGCTCGACTTGAAAATGCGGAATTTCCAGGATTTCATCAAGAGCATGATTCCGGGGGATTTCCACATCCGCGCCGAACGCTGCGAGCCGATCTTTGGGCCCGTAACGCCGGGCCGCTATGAGCGCGGGCTGGAAGGCTTTCGCGTGAAGTTCGTTTTCAAAGCCTGAGCCCGCTTTCCTCAAGCAGCCTCAAACCGATCTCTTTCGCTGTCTGGCCGCCGAACGGCGCGCCGGGCGCGGGAGCGAGGTCCCGAAATACAACTGCGAACAAATAATCCCGCTTCGACTCGGAAGCATTCCGGGTCTCGATTCGGCCGACAAACCAGCCCAGCCGGATGTTCTTCTCACGATCATAGAATCCCGATCCCGTCTTGCCGCTCAGCCGGCCCGCGCTGGATTCCTTCAGGACGATCAAATCTTTTGCGATGTTCTGCGCGCGCTCCGATACTCCGAGCCGATTTTCGAACAATGCGCGCAAGAATTCAATCTGCTCATATGCGCTGATTCGAAGCGCCGGTCCCGGCGAAGCAGGCGAGACAAGCCAGGCAGTTGTGATTCCAGCGCTCAGGTCTTCGTTTCCGTAGTGAAAGCGGCGCAGATAATCCTGCATGCGTTCTTTTCCGATCGCCGGCGTCAGTCTCTGCGAAAACCAGACGACGGAATACTTCATCCATGTGCGCGCATTCTGGTCCTGATTCCATTCGGCGATGAGTCCTGGTTTCCCGTCCCACTTCAACGTCTGGTCTGCCGTCTGAAGCGCTCCGGAGTCGAATGCCATGACAGCCAGCGGCACCTTGAACGTGGAGCAGGCTGGAAGGCGCGTTTTGCAGAAGGACTGGCCCGTTTCGCGTTCAAAGCGCCCGTCCAGCCGATTGTACAGAAGAAAGCAGGTTTCCGGATCGGATTCACGCGCCTTTGCCGGGCCGCCCGCACCGCCTGTGCAGGCTGCGAAAAACAACAGCGCAAGCGGGAGGGCTGTGCGAAGAATCAAGGCCGCTTAACGTTATTCGGACGGCCCCAGGTAGCCCTGGTATTTGTGGCAGAGTTCGTATACGCGCGAAGCGTCCGCGATCAGGTTCTTCAAAACAGCCGGCGTAATTGCCTGTTTCGGATCGTCGCCGATTCCATTTTTCGGAGAGCAATGCGCTTCCACGCAGATGCCGTCTGCGCCGTAGGCAACGGCAGCAAGCGCGCACTGAGGAACGTACATCGCCTTGCCCACGGAATGCGACGGATCGACGACAACCGGAGCCCAGCTTTTTTGCTTGAGCAGGGGAGTGATGGCTTCGTCCGGATGGTTGCGGTATCCGTCCATGCCCGGCACCGTGCCGCGCGGACAGAACACGACGTTTGGGTTGCCCTGCGCAACGATGTATTCGGCAGCGCAGATGAATTCAGAAAGCGGTCCCATATGCAGGCTTCGCTTCAGGAGCACGATGGTCCCTTTGTTTGCGGTTTTTTCGCCGATCTTCTTCAGAAGCGAATAGTTGAGCGCGTTTCGCGCGCCGACCTGAATCATGTGGGCGCCCGCATCGACCGCGATTTCCAGCTGCTCTTCGTCCATGACTTCCGTATTCACGGGCAGTCCCGTGCGCTGGTGGGCTTCCATCAGGATGTCCACTGCCTTCGAGCTGCCCTGGTAGGCATGAGGGCTCGTTCTTGGTTTCCAAACGCCGCCGCGGAGAACGTGAGCTCCCGCTTCTTTGACGCCGGCAGCTGTTTCGTAGAAGTAGTTCGGGTTTTTCGGGTCGATCGTGCACTGTCCGGCGATCACAAGGAAATCATTTCCCAGCGTGCGGCCGTTGATCTTGATCTTGTGCGAAGCGAGCGAAGCATGAATGTCGAGAAGCTTGTAAGGGGACTGGATCGTATCGACTTTCGAAATGTAGGAGAGGCCTTCAAGGCGGTTGATCATCAGCTCGTTGCGCTCGTCCCCGCGGATCGCATAGATCGTGCGTGTTTCTCCGGGAATCGGCGTGCAGCTGCAGTCGAACTCTGCCAGGATGGCATTGACTTCTTTGTACTGCTCGTCTGTGAGTTTGGCTTTCTTCGGGATGATCATTTGAATTCCAACAAAAATATCGGCAGAAAGAGGGGCGATTCTTTTCCCCTGTCCGTCAAATTCCGCCGCCCTGCGAAAGATTAGTTTCTGTAGGATTCGGGCCTTTCACCGCTCGGCTTCACCGATCGGGCAAGCGCCTGCCAGCGCTTCAGCTCCGGCTGCCCCGCGCCGAACTCCGCAAAGCTGTCCCACCGGAGTTGTCCGCTCTCTTTCTTCAAGAAAGCGCGAAGTTGCTCTCCGGCCGTCGCAATTTCCGGCAGTTTTCCCGGCTTCCCGGCCGCCCTGTCGCGAATCTGCACGCCGGCCTCTGCCGCAAGCCGCCCCAGGGC
>CAZUJO010000176.1:0-7679 GCA_964619995.1 uncultured Leptospiraceae bacterium | reverse complement strand
AGTCTTGTCCTCAGAACCCCGGCTGCGAAATACGTCGGCAGCCGCATCCCTGGAACAAAGCGCGATGTGAGAATCAGCATCTGGCCTTTTTGTGCGAACCAGCGCGAAGCCTGGTCCATCTGCGCCGCAGTAATGAACCAGCGAATGGGGGCGCGGGAGAGCGCCGGCCGCCCGGCGAAACGCCCCGCGGCGAAGAGGAGCAGATCGCCTGTGAAAATTCCGACGGCGCATGCGAGGATGGCGGCAGTCAGAGAGATATTTCCTGTGGATGCGGCCATCCCTGCCGCGATGCACGTCAGATCCTCGCTGACAAATGTGGACGCAGCGATCAGGAGAAAAGAAACAACGTCAGCCGGCAAGGCTCTCTGCCCGCATGTGCTCGAGCGTCGAAGGCGCAAAACCGAAATCGGGAGGCACCGATACACCGCGTTCGGTCAGAATATAGGAAATCAATGCCAGATGATGGATCGTGTGCGAAAGGATGAACTGAATTTCGCGATCGCGCGTGGACAGCGTGAAATCGGGCGGATGCGTGGCTTCGATATGGACCTCCACGGTCGCTCCTTCCGTCCAGCTTTGCCCGCGCAGGCTTTCTGTGATTGTGCGAAGCGCAGAGATCGCGCGGGTTCGCGATCTCTCGAGCTCGGAGTCGCGCTGCCGATTGTCATAGTCGATTCGGCCCGACGCTTCATCGCGCAGGAAACAACGATAGAAGTCGATGATATGGCGAAGATGGCTGCCGACAGAGGCTCCCAGCGGGGATCGCGCCGCGTAGTCAGAATCAGAAAGGGTTTCTACAAGACGGGAGGCCTTCTCAAGCAGGTCCAGGGTGGGTTTCAGGCGGGACAAATTCTTACTCCTTTCTGCGATTCGTCTTGCCATTCGGGGTAATTCTTACACACTTTCCGCGACAAACCTCTATGCAGCAAGTCCTCAAATGGTTCTACGGCCTCGTGGGAAATGTGAAAGAGCATTCCCTGGAGCATAGACTTTTTTCTACCATATCTCTCCTCAACGGCGTGGCCAACATCGGCGGCTCATTTGCTTACCTTTTCCAGGGAGAAAACGGCCTCGTGCAGTTTGCAATCAATGCAGGCACAGGCGTCCTGTTTCTGCTGATGTACTATTTTTCGCGGTTCAAGCGAATCTATCACGCTCTCTACTGGCCGTTCAATCTCTTGATTCTGCTTTTTCTTGCGCGTCTGTGGTTTCCGAACGGCGGCTCCCACGGGGGATCAAGCTACTACCTGATTCCTGCTCTGATGATCGCAACGATTCTTGCCAGGAACACGGGAACGATCGTTCTCGTGTTTGCGCTCTATGCGCTGACTGCCGTGGGGCTTCTGCTCGTTGAGAACGCAAGACCTGACTTGATTACGATGCCCGCTGCACAGGATCGATTTCTCGATATCCTGTTGAACTATCCTTTTGTGCAGATTTTCAGCGCAGGTTTGATTGTGATTCTGTCCCGCAACGTGCACGCGGAACGCGAAAAATCAGACAGACTTCTTCTCAACATCCTGCCCGAGGAGATTGCAGAAGAACTCAAGCGAAACGACCGTGTGGCGCCGCAGAGCTACGATCAGGTCAGCGTTTTGTTTACGGATCTCGTTGGCTTCACGCGCATTGCTGAAAACCTGCCGCCTGCTGAACTGTTGCGAGAGCTCGACGCGTGCTTCTCGGCGTTTGATCACATCATCACGAAGCATAAATTAGAAAAAATCAAAACGATCGGGGACAGCTACATGTGCGCCGGGGGTGTTCCGCATCGCAACAACACCAATGCTGTCGATGCAGTGCTCGCTGCTTTGAAGATGGTGAACTATATGACGCGCTTGAAGCAGGACCGAGAGGCAAAAGGACTTGCATGCTGGGAAATCCGCCTCGGGATTCACACCGGCCATCTTGTCGCCGGCGTGATCGGTCATGAGAAATTTGCGTACGACATCTGGGGAGATACCGTCAATACGGCTTCGCGGATGGAATCCTCGGGTCTGCCCATGCAGGTCAATATTTCGCGCGCCACCTATGAGCTTGTTAAGGACTTTTTTGACTGCGAATTTCGCGGAGCAATTCAGGCAAAGAACAAGGGTGAAGTCGAGATGTTTCTGGTCCGCGGCGTTAAGTCGGAGCTGAAAGGATCCGACGGCAAGCTGAACGCAAGGTTTGTTGAACTCTATTCCGGGATGGCCGCTTGATCCACACACTGCCTCCGGAACTGCAAAAAATGCTCCGCGAAGGGCACTCCCTTGTCGGAAAGCGCTTAACGTTGGATTCCGGAGGACAGTCTCTTGATTTTGAAATTGCCGAAATTTACCCTACGTACGATCAAATGCGCGAATCGACTTCCGCCATGGCAGGGTCGTTTCTTTCCGACTGCTACTACGGGGACCGTCCTGCGCGGGGTGTGTGGATGGCCGATCTGACAGACTTTCGCCAGATCCTTTGCATTGGACACGATTCGAACCAGGCTCCGCTCTGTCTTGATTTTCGCGACGGCGGACCTTCCGTGATTCTGTGGGACGGATACGCCTGGCGGCGTGCCGCTCAGGATTTCTCCGAATTTCTAAAGCTTGCGGGAGCCGCCGCGTGACAGATGTTTCGCAGGATCGTCTGCGATCGGCCCTTGAGCGAGTGGAAAGGGCGCTGCATCTCTACGGTGAGGCCCAGGATGCACGCGATCACCGGGCTCATGCGGCGGCGGACACGATGCATGAAAAGGCCGACGAAGAGATTCTCGCTGCGTTTAAAGACATCCCGGATTTGACGGACCTGCTGCCCGAACTGGCGGACGAGATCAAGCGTTCTGGACGCCCGTTCCCGGGTTCCCCGTTTCAGTATCTGGAGCAGGTCCAATCGCTTCTGAAAAGGATTGTGAAATGAAACGGGTTTCCTGGGCGATCGCGTTAGCGGTGTTATGCGGATGTGGATCGATTCCGCTTGTCTACGAGTCAAATCAGGGAGCTGCGGCGCAGAGCGAAGTGTCCGGCCGTGTAATCTATCGCATTCACAAGGCCGCGAAACCGGGTAAGATCGAGCGGTGCTACCTGCAGCACGGATTTGGCGTGAGCGAAGCGCTGGTTCGTCCCCGCGCATTTTCGTATGATTCATTCGTAGACGCCTATTACGGGCCTGAGTTGATTCCAGCTCTCCTCGACGGCGTGTGCTCAGAAGTTGTTGTGGGGGTGCAGGAAAGCATTGTCACGAGCATCCTGGAAATGACCCGGCGCACAGAGCGCTTCCTGCGCGATGTGGTGTGCCGAAGCGACGCGCCTCCGGGGCGTTTCTCCTGCGCGTACATCGGTCATTCAAAGGG
This sequence comes from uncultured Leptospiraceae bacterium, assembly GCA_964619995.1. Classification (GTDB taxonomy): domain Bacteria; phylum Spirochaetota; class Leptospiria; order Leptospirales; family Leptonemataceae; genus JAEUSB01. Next base: position 4,363 of record CAZUJO010000176.1, on the reverse strand, counting down.
CGGCGCTGTGGCATATAACGTTGCGCGGCGCTGTATGCAGCAGACTTCCGAAATGGGAAGCGCGGCCTGCGGGCGGCTCGGCAAAGTATTTTCGGCGTCCGGCGTCGTTCAAGGCGCCCTTCTCACTTTCACGGCACTGGGGGCGTACAAAGAAAAAGACACGGAAGCGCAGGGAAAGCTGTCGGCGGTTCTCGGCACGACAGCAGACGCCGTTGTGAATATCTACGAGGATTATGTGCCGGGCAAAACGAATCCGGTCTGGATGGATCTGAGTCCGGCAGCGCCTCTCGAGGACGGAATGCCCATTTTTCTGGCGAACCAGGCCGTGCTGCAGAAAACCGGCTGGTTCCGCGGCGATTTTGCGTCTCTTGCAAGCGATTTTGAATTTGCAGGCGCGTCCGAGGGCGTGAACGGATGCGGCGAAGGCTCAGGACTTTACTTTCGCGGATGCCGCGCCTTCGGGGAGTCGGCCTTTATCCTTCATGCAGAAGCTCTAAAAAAGACCTTTGAGGCCGGCGTGCAGGCCATGAAAGAGATCCCTTCTGTGCGCGCCTTCATGGAACGTTATTCGGCTCTGTTCACCTGGGAGCGGCAGCAGCAGAGCGACGGTCTCGCGGACTTTCATCTTGCGCACGACTCCTGTGTGCGGGGTCTCTCCGTTCCGCTCCCTTTGCGGGCCGTTACGCGCTGTGCCGTGATTCGGAATCTGAACCACTGGGCGTCGGCCGGAGGCGGTCCAGAAGCGCGCGCAGTGATTCTTGAGGAGCTGCGGAACTAATCAGTCTTGCTGTCTCATTCGTGGCCCGCAACGCTTGCGATCATTTCTGATTCTACAATGTGCACGCCGGTCCCTCCCGATTTCGCGAGACGCACCATAGCACGCGCAACATCAAGACCCGCGATGGGCTTATATCGCTTGAGCGGACCAAAGAACAGCGGACCGGCAATCATGCCGATCGCCTGACCGATCTTTTCGCCCGGCCGCACTTCAGCGCGATCACCGGTCAGCAGGGAGGGACGGAAGATGTACAGCGTCGTGTATCCGAGCGTCTGCATCGCTTCCTCCATTTCGCCTTTCACCTGGTTGTAGAAAATGCCGGAATTTTTGTCTGCCCCGAGAGCAGAGACGACGAGGGCCGTGCGCGCCCCATTTTCTCTCGCCGCTCTCGCCGTATTGACCGCCAGATCGAAATCGACTTTGCGAAACGCATCCTGCGAGCCTGCCTTTTTGATCGTTGTGCCCAGGCAGCAGAAATAGAATTCCGCCGATGTCACATCCTGCCGGGCAAAATCGGTTACCCTGACATTCACCCCGGCAGGCGCATCGAAGCTCCGCCGCGCGAGCGCGGTGACCGGCGCAAACTGAGCGTCCTTTACCAGGAGTTTGAGCAGCTCCGAACCAATGAGCCCGGTTCCGCCGACAACGATACTTCCATTTCCAGCCATATTATTTTAGAACGGGCTCAGGAAGGCCTGTCCTTCTCCATTTGTTTGTCAGATAGAACATGCTGATCGCCCCCGCCGCCGCGAGCAACAGGGAAATCACTTGAGCATATGTCAGGGATGCGAAGGCCACGTTTCGATCTCCGCGAAACATCTCGATGACGAATCGATTCAGCCCGTAGCAGATCCAGAAAAGGAAGAACAGCCGCTGGCGTCCCCATGTCCTCGTCTGCGCGAAGACGATCAGTCCATAGGCTGCAAGCATGATGCAAAGTTCATAGAGCTGCGCGGGGTGAACGCGCGGAACCACCACAGGGAATGGAACCAATCCCTTCCGGGCCAGTTCAGCAGTCGAAAGATTTGCGAGGGGAGGGTAGTACCGCGCCAGATCCGCCAGATTTGAAACTCCCTCGGCGTGAAGTGCGCTCAGGGCGCCAGGCAGAGGAATGTCTTTAAGCTGAACATAGTTACCGAATATATGAGCAAGGACGCCTAACGGTTGCGGGTCTGTGGCGTAAAGCGGATGGAGAGCGTTCCACTGACCCATCCAGTCGGTGCTGTTCTCAGAAAAGCTGACGGCCCAGGGAAGCGCGCTCGGCAGCCCGTACGCGTCCCCGTTGAGGAAGCAGGCGAGGCGTCCGAGAGCGAGACACAGGCAGATGGGAGCCATCAGGGAGTCGCACCAGTGAAGGAAGTTCACGCCCGTCTTGCGGCAGTAAATCCAGCCGCCGACCGCCGTTCCAACTGTGCCGCCGAGGATGGCGAATCCGCCGCCGGGTCTGATCAAGAGCGAGGGATCGCGCAGGAACGCCTGTGTGTCCCAGAATAAAAAGTGAAAGAGGCGCGCGAAGATGAATCCGGTTAGAACTGCGGCGCTGTAGGCAGAAACAAACCAGTCATTTGAATAACCGGCGGCCTGCGATTTTGCCCTTTGATAATAGAATCCAAGCAAGAGGGCGAGGAACGCCCAGTGGCCTTCATAGCCATGGAAACGAAGTCCCAGGAATTCGAGATGAACCGGCGCCATTGGTCTGAGCGCCTAACGTAAGGCCTGTTCGAGAGTGTTCCAGCACAGCGTCGCGCATTTCACCCGGATCGGATATTTCTGCACGCCGCGCAGCGCTTCGAGTTCTTCCAGGTCCTCATGAAAGTGCACATCCTTTTGTTCCACGATCATGGCTTTGAAATCACGAATGATCTGCAGCGCTTCTTCCACTGTCTTTCCTTCCACGGCTTCCGCCATCAGCGAGCCGGACGCTGTGTGAATGCTGCATCCTTTGCCGCCGAGAGCGATCTTCTGAATGCGGCCGTCTTCAAGAATCATTTCGAGCTCCAGCTCGTCTCCGCAGCTTCGATTGATTCCGGACTCGTGAACATTTGCGCCCGCAAGCGGTCCGCGGTGTGACGGGCGCTGGGAATGCTGGAGTATGATCTCTTTGTAGAGGTCTTCAGACAGGGACATCTCCGTTTAACAAAATCGCGATCGACTACACGGCAACCGATTTCGTCCCGCCGGGCACGGATTTTCCCCCTCTGCGGGTGGGTGGACCGGTGGAGGGATAATTCCGACCCTCGACGCGGAGCTGCGGCGGCGGTTCCGGCCCATACCACGGGGGCCACAATCCGTCAAGCGGGACCGTCTCAGCTTTGTGGTGCAATTACTATGGGGAAGTGTGCGCACGGGCCCGCGCGCCCGGAAAGATTCGCGCCCGCGGGCAGCGTCACGCCCGCGCTCGACGCTTGCCGCCCCTGGAATGTCAGTCCAGCTCGCGCCGGAGGCGTCGCGCGAAGTCGTCGAGGATGAAGACTCGCGCGTGGTACTTGTCGTTTGCGGGGACCAGGGTCCACGGACAGGAAGCGGTTCCGGTCTTCAAGAACATCTCCTCTGCGGCCTGTTCGTAGAGCGGCCATTTTTCGCGATTACGCCAGTCTTCCTCGGTAAGCTTCCATCGCTTCAACGGGTCATTCTGCCGCTCATTGAAACGACGCTTCTGCTCATCCGGTGTGATGTGCAGCCAGTACTTCAAGATGATCATTCCAGCAACATTGAGTTCGCGTTCGAACTCGTTGATCTCTTCAAACGCGCGCCCCCATTCATCCGGCTTTGCGAAGCCTTCGACTCTCTCAACAAGCACGCGTCCGTACCAGGATCGGTCAAAAATACTCATGTAACCAAGGCGGGGCAGCCGGGTCCAGAATCGCCAGAGATAGTGATGCTTTCGCTCGATGTCGTTCGGAGCGGCGATCGAATTGACGCGAAAGAGCCTGGGATCAAGCGAAGCAGTCAGCCTGCGGATGGCTCCGCCTTTTCCCGCTGCGTCCCATCCTTCGAAAACAACGACAATCGACCGCTTCGCGTCGGCGGCTTTGTGCGAAAGGAGGCGCACTTCCTCCTGCAGCTCGCTCAATCGCGCTTTGTAGTCCGGTCTCTGGAGAGAGGCCGAGTTATCCAGATCTTTGAAACGCAGAACGCTCATGCCATTTCCTCCGCCCTTCTCATTTCGCCGAGCACTGACTCCGAGTCGACGCCGAGCCGTGCTTCCAGGGATTTGATCATCGTGTTCATAATGGTAAAATATGTATAGTATTTGTTTTCAGCGCACATAATGTTCCATGGCGATACGCCTGCGTCGGTCTTGTTCAGGACTTTTTCATACAGGTCTCTGTAATCTTCGTATCGGTCGTTTTGTTTTGCGTCCGCTTTCGCAATGATCCAGCTCAATCCCTGCTTTTTCGCTTTTTTCATTCTGTCTTTTTGCGTTTCGCGCGAAATGTGCAGAAAGAATTTGAACACAACATAATTGTCAGCGGAGATCATGCGCTCGAAGCTTGAGATGGATTCGAGATTCTCAGCGAAGATTTTTTCGGAGTCCTTGCCTTTTGCGAGGCGGCTGATCGCCCGGCTGTACCGCTGGGAACG
>CAZUJO010000175.1:0-7691 GCA_964619995.1 uncultured Leptospiraceae bacterium | reverse complement strand
CCATTCCGGCGAGGACGCGCTTAGCGAGATAATGAAAGATCACGGCGGTTTCGAGCACAACTGCCAGACGCTGCGCATCGTCAGTGAACTGGAGTCGCGCTATCTGGACTGGAACGGTTTGAATCTGACGCGCCTCGCGCTTGTGGGCATGATGAAACACGCGAAGGTATATTCCTGCGACGAACGTCTTCTGGAAATCCTGGACGTGCGCAAGAAACTCTGTCCGCCGCTCGAAGCGATTGTCGTGGATATCTGCGATCGTCTCGCGTACCTGCACCACGATTTCGAAGACGGTCTTGATTCCGGATTTCTGGATCGATCCGAAGTCCTCTCGCATCCGGCATTTGTTTCCGCCGCACAACATCTCGAGGCGAGACACGGCGCGAAGCTTGCCGCCGCGCGGTTTCCGCTTCAGGCGCGCATGATGGTCCGCCATCTTCTTCATGAAGCCATCACGGATCTGATTACACAGACGCGGCAGAATCTCGCCGGGCTGAAGCTTGCAAGCCTCGAAGACGTTTTCGCGCTCGACCGGAGCCAGATACCGGTTTCAAATTCGGAAGATATGAAATCGCGCCTTGCTCTCATGCAGAAATTTCTGTACGCGAAGCTCTACCGTCATCCTGCGGTTCTGCGCATGTCGCGGCGGGGCGAGAAGATCATTGAGAATCTCTTCCGCGAATACACAGCCGCTCCCACGATGATGCCGGAGCGGTTTGTGACGCGCCTCGAAATCGACGGAGTCGAGCGAGTCGTTTCAGACTACATTTCTGGAATGACCGACCGCTTTGCCGAACAGGACAGCGCGTATCTGAACGGCGGCTGACGTCACTTTCGCATCAGGTCGAGGGCCGTTTTCGCAGCGAGGAATCCCGCGAAATTGCACATGAGGCCGGCCACAAGAGTGATCGCCGCGTAGGCGAGGGCCTGGCCCGGGGATTTCTCAAGCATGAGGAATGTTTCCTGGCTGAAGCTGCTGTAGGTCGTAAAGCCGCCCAGGATTCCTGTAACCAGAAACAGCCGCGCTTCTGAATCGAGCATGGCCAGCCGCGCGAATACTTCGCCTGCCGCCCCGATCGCAAGGCATCCAATCAAGTTCACGGCCAGGGTGCCGTACGGATAACCGCGGTTCCAGTGGATTCCCGCGAAAAGGCGGAGTGTGCTGCCGATGCCGCCGCCGAGAAATACGAGTAGAACTTTTGAGATCATGGAATCGTCGAAAAAAAATGCGCGAGCTTTTGAAATCCTGCCGATCGTACTACAGGGAGTAAACCATGCCAGCACTTTTGAGAAGCGACAGCCTTCCGGACATTCTATATTCGGAAGTGATTCGTGCTCCTGTCGCCGAAGTTTTCAAAGCGCTTACCAGCGCACGTCTGATGGACGAATGGGGAGCGGGTCCGGCCCGTTTCCAGGCGAGACCGGGCGGCAAATGGTCGCTGTGGGACGGCGTGATGCAGGGGGTTGTCAAAGAAGTCACCCCAACGGCGCGGATCGTTTTTACTCTGCGCGAAATCCACTGGAATGAACGCGATCCCGATTCACTCGTCATCATCGAGCTTTCTGAAATCCCGCGCGGCACGCGCATCGAGCTGCGTCATACGAACCTTCCTTCGCGCAAGATCCGCCAGATGCACGAAGACTCCTGGGGCGACGTATATCTCGGCCCGGTGAAGGCCTATCTCGAAGCGACGTTCAGCCCGTTTGTCAAGACACGCACCGGAAAGCTAACTTGACACAGCGGGCCTTCCGGTCCGAATGAACCATGTCTCATCGCATTGCCGTTCTCGCAGGAGACGGAATCGGGCCGGAGGTAATGCCTTCCGCCATCGAGGTCCTTTCAAAAGTCCTCGGTTCCAAATTCTCTGATTTTCATTTCGAAGAGGCGCCCGTCGGCGGCGCCGCCATTGACCAGACGGGAGAGGCGCTTCCGGCCTCGACTCTGAAATTGTGCGAATCGTCCGATGCAATTCTGTTCGGCTCCGTCGGCGGACCGAAATGGGAGCATCTTCCCCCCGAGCAGCAGCCGGAGCGGGCCTCGCTTCTGCCGCTTCGTAAGCATTTTAAACTATTTGCAAACCTGCGCCCGGTTGCACTCTACCCGGAGCTCGCTGCATCGTCCCCGCTGAAGTCGGAACGCACGCAGGGAACCGATCTGCTCGTGATCCGTGAACTCACAGGCGATGTGTACTTCGGACAGCCGAAGGGCCGGGCCGGAAGCGGACCGGAAGAGAAAGCATTTGATACAATGGTCTATCATCGCTATGAGATCGAGCGCATTGCGAAAGTGGCGTTCGAATCTGCAGTGAACCGGAAGCGCCGCGTGACGAGCATCGACAAAGCAAACGTGCTTACCAGCATGGTGCTCTGGCGCGAAGTCGTCACGGAGTTCGGCAAGAAGTTCAATGCGGAAAGCAAGGTGCAGGTGGAGCTCGACCACATGTATGTCGACAACGCCGCCATGCAGCTGATTCTGAAGCCTTCGCGTTTTGACGTGGTACTCTGCGGCAATATGTTCGGAGACATTCTGAGCGACGAAGCAAGCGTGCTCGGCGGTTCTCTTGGAATGCTCGCAAGCGCTTCGCTTTCTGAAAAGCAGGGATTCGGTCTGTATGAACCCGCGGGCGGAACCGCCCCGGACATTGCAGGCAAAGGGATTGCAAACCCGATCGCTCAGATTCTTTCCGCAGCTCTCATGCTTCGCTATTCGTTCGGTCTGAACGACGCCGCATCAAAGATCGAATCTGCCGTAAAAGGCGCGATTTCAGCGGGAGCGCGTACGATTGATCTGGCCGGCGCGGGCGAGAAATCAATCAGCACGAAAGAAATGACTCAGGAGATCCTCTCGAGGCTCTGATGAAACCGGACGGCGTTGCGCCTTCAGGCAAGGCATATCGCATCGCAATCTGCGATGATAAAAAATTCGAAGTATCGGACTGGAAGCTTTTCCTGGGTTCGCGCGGATTCTATGTGCAGTCGTTTGAAAACGCCCTGGACCTCGTAGCGCATGTGAAAAAACTTCCGGGGGACTTTGACCTCGTGATTCTCGACATTGTCATGCCTGTACTCGACGGTTATGCGGCATTCCATGAACTGAAATCATCGGGACGCCTTCCGAAAGTCATGTTCATCTCTGTGGAGAACACTCCGGCTGTGGTTCGGAGCCTCATTGAAGCGGGCGCAGTAGACTTTCTCGCGCGCCCTGTTACCAAAGACACTTTGCTTGAGCGGATCAAGCGGGCCGTCGGCCGCGGCTGATCTTACTTTCTTTTTCGCGTAAAGTCGACTTCAATCACGCGCGACTTCTCTTTCTTCTTAGGCGTTTCAGGGGCGGGCTTGCCGTCGGCCGCAGCTTCGGGCGGCTGTGCCGTTTCTTCTCTGTGGCTTTCGCTCGAAACGAGCGTGGCCCACTGCATATTTACCTGGCCGCTTTTGTCAAAAATTCTCGAAATGCATTCGAAAGGAATGCGCACTTTTTCCCATCGGTTGAACTGCATTTCGCACAGGATGGACTTCTCATCCCAGTTCAGTGCGCGTGTGCTGTACGGTCCGAACACGAGCACGATTCCTTCGCGCTCTTCGCGCTCGGACAGGCCGCGCGTTCCAATGTTCAAGAGCGGATTGGGCATGCAGTGAATGTAGAACGTATCGCTCATGGAGAACATGGCGTCGAGGATCGCTTTCTTGAATTTCCGGTTATAAGCGACGAGTTCTTCGTTTGAATCCTGCATTTCATTCCTCAATTTGGATCAGATTCAGGTTGCGTCCGGTGTCGCCTTTTCTGTGAGAAAAATAGCGATCGTTCTCGTCCACCGTGCATCCCCGGAATCCATCGATCAATTCAATTTGCACGCCTGGAATCGTCCAGTCGAGAACAGCATTTTCGATCAGGTCTACATGATACTTCCGGCCTGCCGGCGTATGCTTTTCCTCCCGGCGCGCGAAACGCTCCCCGACTTCAGGGCCAACCTCGTAGTTTTTTCCGGAGATGCAGGGACCGGGGACCAGCGTCAGATGCGTGATGCCTGCAGCTGCGCGTTCGAGTGTGCGGCGAATGATTCCGTCCGCAAGTCCTCTCCATCCGGCATGGATGATGCCGGCGGTAACCCGGCCGGGACCCTGTCCCACAAAAAAGAGAGGAAGACAGTCCGCCGTTCGCACCATGAGCGCGACGCCCCTGCGCGATGTGAACACTGCGTCGGCTTCAGAAAAATAGAGCCCTTCCTGCCTGGAGTCCGGGCCGATTTCCACAGCCTCCACTCCATGCACTTGCTTCACCGAAAAGACTTCTGAGGCCATTTCTTTTCGTGCGATGTCGAGCTCGGCGCGCCGCCTTGCTTCGTCGGAGGCAAACTGGGAAGGCAGCTCTGATTTTGCGAGCACGCTCATACGGACTCCGTTGAGTTTAAGGCGCAGTGTTTGCATGCTTGACCCGTCGGTTCAAATTGCGGCAATGGGCCCGGCGATCAACCAGAATCCATCGGCGTGCCGCAAAAGGACCCGGGACCGGAGGAAATCCATGCACGAGACTCGCAGCAGGCTGCTTCGCACGGCTCAGAGCCGGCCGATCGTGAAGATCTGCGGCAACGTTTTCTTCGAGGATTCCATGATGGTGTCCGCGCACAGGCCCGATCTGATGGGCTGGATCTTTTCGCCTCACTCGCGGCGCCGCGTAACGGCAGAGTCTGCGGCCCGCCAGATCGCATCCATTCGCCGCGAGCGACCGGAGATATTTCACGTCGGTGTTTTCGCCGGGAATTCTATCCCGGATATGCTTCGCGTGATCGAGGCGATTGGCTCTTTTGATTTTATTCAAATTTCAGACGGCCCGGGCGTTACATCAGAAATGCGGCGGATTCTGGGCCGCGAGATTGACATTCTTCCGGTGCTGCGCGTCAGCAGTCCGGTTGAGGATTCCGTCCTGAGTGCATTCATGCCCGCCGACTGGGTGCTGCTCGATGCTTACTCTCCCACAGCGCTCGGAGGCACGGGAATCTCGATCGATCTTGGCTGGATCAGCGGCGTTCGTCACCGGCACATCCTTGCGGGAGGACTGACGCCGGATAACGTGATCGAAAGGCTGAACGGATGCAATGCTTCGGGCGCAGACGTGGCATCAGGCGTCGAAAGCGCGGAGGGAATGCGCACAGGTCCGGGACGAAAGGATCCTGAGAAAGTGCGCCGCTTCATCGAAGCGGTGCGCTCGATCCAGTTTGTGCGTTGATCCATGAGCGACCAGGCACTGAAAGACGCGCTCGATACTCCCGTTATGCGGCAGTATCTGGAAATCAAGCAGGCTCATCCGGGCACCATTCTGCTCTTTCGCATGGGCGATTTCTACGAGATGTTCCTCGACGATGCAACCCAGGCAGCGCCGATTCTGGACGTTGCGCTGACGAAACGCCAGGGCGTTGTGCCCATGGCGGGCGTACCCTATCACAGCGTGGATTCGTATCTTGCGCGCCTGATTGCTGCGGGACGCCGCGTTGCGATCGCCGAACAGACTGCAGATCTTGAAAATCCGAAACTCATGCGCCGGGTGGTTACGCGCGTTGTTTCGCCCGGCACTGTAATTGAAGAATCGCTCCTGCCTGAATCCGCGCATTCCTATCTTGCTGCCGTCGTCATCCATGAAGACAAATGCGGCGTGGCTCTTTCCGACGTGGCCACTTCTGACTTTCGCGCATGCGAGATGCCGCTGGAAGAAATGCCCGGCTTTCTTCTGAAAATACAGCCGGCCGAAATCATCGCGACCGCGCATGAGCGCAGTCATCTCCAGCTCCCCGGACTTCCGCCCTGCCTGATTCTCGAACAATGGAAGGCTGCGCCGGACGAAGCGGAGCGGCAGATCCATCGCAGGTTTCAGATGAAAGCGAAGTCTCTCGATTTTCCGGAGTCTTCGCCTTCGCTGGGCGCTGCGGGTCTCACGATTCACTACCTGTCCGAAAGTTTTCCCACAGGTCCGTTTCCTTTGCCCGCGCCCATTTTTCTTCCGGCAGATGAAACCGCCATGCTCCTCGACGAGGAGACCGTGCGCAATCTGGAGCTTCTGCGCAACCAGCGTGGGACCGATGACCGCACACTTTTTTCTGTTTTGAATCGCTGCCGTACTGCAGCAGGCCGGCGCCTCCTGCGCGAAAGCCTCATAGAACCGCTGCGCGACGAAGCGAGGCTCGCTTCCCGCCTGGATGCCGTGCAGTATTTCCAGAAAGTCCGCGACGTACAAATTGCAGTCCAGTCGCATCTGGATTCTGTGCGAGATCTGGAGCGGATTCTTGCGCGCCTGGGCCGCGGCCGCGGCGGTCCGCAGGACTTTCATTCAGTCCGGTCGAGCATCAAAGCTTACGAGAACGTTCAAAGTCTGGTCGAAGAAGCAGGAGCTTTCAGCTGCTTTCTGAGGAAGCCGGATCCGCTCGATCTGCGAACGTTAGGCGATCTCAAAAAGACTCTGGACGAAGCCGTGGTCGAAGATCCGCCGGCCGTTCTCGGAAACGGCAGGTTTCTCAGGGAAGGTCTCAGGAGCGATCTCGATCTTGCAACCCGCGCCCGCGAAGAGGGCGCGCAGTGGATTCTTGAATACGAGGAAGAAGAAAAGGCGAACTGCTCGATTCCTGTCAAAGTTCGCTTCAACCGTGTGCACGGGTACTACATTGAAGTCACAAAGAGCTACGTGAAAAACGTTCCGGCGCATTTCAAGCGGCGTCAGACGCTTCTGTCCGCGGAACGCTACACAACCGACCGTCTTGCAGAGCTGGAAGAAAAAATCCAGGGCGCCGAGACGGTCATCGAGAAAGCGGAAAAAGAGGAATTTGAACGCCTGTGCGGACTTGTGCTCGGACTTGCGGTCAACCTGAAGCAGCTGATGAACGCGCTTGCTTCGATCGACGTATGCTGCGCCCTTGCGAGCGCCGCCGAACGATTCGGCTGGGTGCGCCCGGAGTTTTCACGCGACGGAAAGCTTGCGATCGAAGACGGCCGCCATCCGGTCGTTGAGGCATACCTGAACGTCGGTGATCACTTTGTGCCGAACTCGCTGCGCATGGCGGACGGGCGTCTCGGAATCCTCACCGGTCCGAACATGGCAGGCAAGTCCACCTTCATTCGCCAGACCGCGCTGATTCAAATTCTTGCCCAGATAGGCTCTTTTGTTCCCGCATCGCGCGCATTGCTGCCGTTATGCGACGGCGTATTTACGCGCATCGGCGCTTCGGACAATCTGAGCCGCGGCGAATCGACCTTTTTTGTGGAGATGCTTGAGACGGCGCGGATTCTCAGGCGCGCAACGCCGAGGTCGCTCGTAATTCTCGATGAGGTCGGACGCGGAACGTCCACCTATGACGGTCTCTCCATCGCCTGGGCGATTGTCGAGGCTCTGGGCGAAAGGGGAGCGCTCGTGCTCTTCGCGACGCACTATCACGAGTTAACCGCGCTCGATCAGCGTCCCGGGATTTTCAACCTGACCATGGATGTGCGCGAAATGGACGGAAAGATTCATTTTCTAAGAAAGGTTCGCGAAGGCGCGGCAGACCGTTCGTACGGGATTCACGTGGCGGAACTGGCCGGGATTCCGGAAACTGTGCTCCGTCGCGCGAAAGAGAAACTCAGCGAGCTTGAGTCAAGGGCTCCCCGAAAGACCAGAAGCGTAAAATTCCGCGATCAGGAATCCGAACCGACTCTCTTTTAGCCTTGAT
>CAZUJO010000174.1:0-7721 GCA_964619995.1 uncultured Leptospiraceae bacterium | reverse complement strand
ATCCATAGGAATCCAGCGGCCCAGGTAGACTTCATCCCATTGATGAAACAGAAACAAAGGCTTGCCCTCCATTTCCACATACACGACGCCGAGGACCAGGCGCGTAGGAATTCGCTGTGAACGGGCCAGGGCGGCGAACAGAACGCTGTGCTCCGTGCAGTCGCCTTCGAGCGTGCGGACGACTTCGGATGCGCTTGCGTAGCCGACCGTATAATCTTTCTTTCGAATGTTCCGGAAGACCCATTCGTTGATGAGTCGGGCTTTCTTCGCCGGATCGTTTTCTCTTCCGGCGATCTTCTGCGCAAGTTTGATGATCATCGGATCGTCAGAGTTTACAAAATTGTCCGGCCTCAAATTTGGATCGGTGGACGAAACCGGCGGAATCCTCTGACCGATTGGAAGCGCGGGCACGCTCTGCGAGAGGATGAGCGTTTTTCCGTCCACATCGCGCTGCTGGTATTCAACCGGCGGAACATCCGGCACCGGCGCCGACTCAATGGATGTGATTTCAAAACGAGACTCGCGCATCTGGCGTGGATGATCCAGCCGGCCGTCCGCCGGGATGACGAACACGTCTGCAATATCCGTATCGAATGCGAGGCGGCGGACCTCATCGTTCGTCACGCGCATCAATCGAAAGTCGGCCCCTTCAAGCTCCTGTGTATAGACGGTGCCATCGAGCCCTATGCGCGAAAGCTGGCGGGTTCCCTTGCGTCCGGTCAACGCGCGAACGAGAGCAATCGGAACGCTTTTGCCATCAAATGTGAAACTGGAACTGCCGATGACCTCAACGTTATAACTGCTGATCAGTTCCTCAGCGCTTTCGGGTAGAAACAGGTTGTACGAGTATTTTGTTCCCGGCGCGTATCCTTTGCTCTTCTGAAGCAGCTCGGCTGCGAACGGGCACAGCGCATCAGGAACCGGCCGGCGAATCTCTTTCTTCTGTCTGGCATCCTCAACCGTGATTAAAAACTCATCTCCCTCGCGAACTCCTGAAGCTCTTACGGGAACCTTTGACTGCACCACAAGACTCTCGAACGAAATCGGACGACCTTCTCTGTCTTCCCGAACCACGGTGCTGTGCGAAATCTCAACTGGCTCGCGAAAGCGTTTGATGCGAATCAGCATCCGAACGCGGGTTTCCACTTCTCCGGATTCGCTGCGGTCCATCGTGCGGGTGAATATGCCCATGTTCCTGTCCTGCATCCGGACCACGAACTGCTCATCGAGAAGCCGCTCCCCCCGAAGCGAGTGCGAGAAGAGAAACCCGGAGACAAACAGAAAGGCAATCCAGAGCCGCCGCATCACCTTTCAGACGCCGGCATCCCGGCGGGGGATCAACCGATTTTCCTTGACCCTGAGGGCTTTTGACGCACTTTCCCCTCCAAATGGAAAAAGAATCTCTCTACGCCCTCGTCCGGGACACCGTAGCCACGTACGCAGAGCGCCCCTGCTACTGGGTAAAGCCGGACCCGCGCGCAGAATCCTTTTCCGCTGTTTCCTATTTCAACTGGCGCGCTGATATGAAGCGCTTTTCCGCCTACCTGATCCACAAGCTTGGCTGCGAACCGGGCACCCGGGTCGGCGTACTCTGCGACAATCGTTATGAATGGAATCTGGTAAGCCTGGGCATCACCACCATCGGGTGCATCGACGTGCCGCGCGGATGCGACGCTACGCACCAGGACATCAACTACATCCTGAATCATACAGAAACTCCGGTGCTGATCGTGGAGCATGAGAAGATGCTGAAAACCGTCGTCGGCATGATCGGAGAGCTCCCTCACCTCGTTCACATCATGTCGATCGAGGGCCCGGAGAAGTACAAGAATCTGGACGATTTGAAATCGAAGCTCGGCAAAGTGCAGCTGCATTTCCTCGTCGATGCGTTCGGCGAAGGCGAAGAGATTCTCGCAAGACTGGGCGAAGGCTTTCTGAAGAAACGCGGCGAAGAGATCAGGCCGCACGCGATCGCAACCATCATTTACACATCCGGAACCACAGGCGCGCCCAAGGGCGTGATGCTCGAGCATCGAAGCTTCTGCTGGGAAGTGAACCAGATGCAGCAGATTCTCCCTCTGAGCGAACAGGATCGCACGGTCATCTTTCTTCCGCCCTGGCACATCGCGGAGCGTCTTCTTGAAACAACCCTGATTGCATGCGGTTCGAGCATGGCGAACGCAAGCATCATCTCACTGGCGGCCGATATGGGCATGATTCGGCCGACGGCCCTGGTCAGCGTGCCGCGCGTCTGGGAACAGCTCTACCGCAGGGTTTTTGACAACATCAGAAAACAGCCGGAAAAAACGCAGAATATCTTTAATTTCGCGCTGAATGCAGCGCAAACTTACATGGATATCATGGATACTCTGCTGGATCGATTTGCAGAGACGGAAGAAGAAGATGCGGTTTCCATTTACACGCGCAAGGCAATCGCAGCGGCGATGCTGCCCGTTTTTGGTCTTCTGAATATTCCGGCCCAGCTGGTACTGAAGAAAGTGAAGAGCATTTTTGGAGGCCGTCTGAAGTTCGCAATTTCGGGGGCGGGCGCTCTTCCCGAGCACGTGGCCACATTCTTCCGCGCCTGCGGCATTCCAATCCTCGACGGTTACGGAATGACAGAAACGACGGGTGTTGCCGCCATTTCAGCGCTTCCATTCCCGCGCCGCGGCTGCGTTGGCCGGCCGATCCCTGGAGCCCAGATTCAGCTTCGCGACGAAACCGGAAAAGTAGTCACGAGGCCGGGTGTGAAAGGTGTCTGCTGGCATAAAGGACCGCACGTCATGCGCGGTTACTACAAGGCAGATGACAAGACGGCGGAGATCATGCGAGACGGCTGGCTCAACTCCGGCGATATCTTCGTGTGGACTACGACGGGCGAAGTGAAATTCGCGGGGCGCGCGAAAGACACGATCGTTCTTGCGGGCGGCGAAAATGTCGAGCCGGGTCCAATTGAAATGAAGCTTCTGGAAGATCCGTTTGTGTCACAGGTCGTGGTCGTCGGCCAGGATAAGAAGACCCTCGGAGCGCTCATCGTACCTAACTACGAACGCTGCAAAGAAGAGTTCAAGAAGATGGGCTTCGAGGCGCCGGCTGACTACAATCAGTGGGATCAGCACAAGGAAATCCGTAAGTTCTTCTCCGAAATCGTAAAGCACCAGATCTCAGGTTCGCACGGCTTCAAGAGTTTCGAAAAAGTGACAGGTTTTCACATCATGCGCAAAGAGTTTGAGAAAGGCAAAGAGATGACGGAAACGATGAAGATCAAACGGAACGTTGTATTTGATCTTTATCAGAAGGAGATCGATTCGCTCTACAGAGACGATTGATCATCCATGCAGAGCGTCGCGCCGCTTGCGCGGCGCCGTGAATCCATTTTTTCTAGAATCAGGTGTAGTTCAGGCGGCCGTTCAGACGCGCTTTTTCTTCCAGTTTGATCAGAGGCGCGTTTACATCGCCGTTGATCACAGCTGTTTCACGAATGTCGATTTTTTCGGATGCGAACAGGTTGCCGTTGATCTGTCCGAGAACCAGAATCTGCGACCCGTATACGTCGCCGTGAACAGCGCTGTACTGTCCGATCACGATCGTGTGGTTTTTTGAATCAATTCTGGCAGCAGAAATGGCGCCCTCAATAATGAGATGCGTGTCTACCGTAACATCACCGGAAATTGCCATGGAATGACTGATTACGGTTCTATGATCGTGCATATTTTGCTCCTGCGAATGGCTGGTTTTCAAGAATGCGGCACGGAAGCCGGTACTCAAGCATTTTCGAAAAAAAATGTTGCGTGGGTCCGCATCCTAATGCGACAGAATCCGCCGGACGTCGAACCGGGCGTTTTGCCGCATTCTGCTCAGAAGTTGGGCGGCCGCTTTTCGAGAAATGCCGAAAGCCCTTCGGCCGGCTCTTTTGAATTGAACAGTTCGGCGAAGGAATTGATTTCCCGTTCGATTCCGGCGCTGAGCGGCAGCTCGAGGCCGCTGATCGCCAGCCAGCGGGCGGTCTTCTGTGCTGAGGGCGCCTTCCCTTTCAGGAACTTGTCCGCATAAGCAATGGCATCCTGCATGAGCGTTTCCGGCGCGCAGATCTTCTGCACCAGGCCGATCGAATGCGCGTGTTCTGCTGTGATGATTTCGCCGGAGCAAATCATTTCAACCGCACGCGCGCGGCCCACGAGGCGCGAAAGTCTCTGGGTTCCGCCGAAGCCAGGAATGAGGCCAAGACCGACCTCGGGAAGCCCCATCTTTGCCGTGCTCGATGCAATTCGGATGTCACATGCAAGCGCAAGCTCAAGACCGCCCCCGAGCGCGAAACCGTTGATGGCAGCGATGGAGATGAGATCGGACCCGGCCACAGCGTTCATTGTATCGTGGCCGTTGCGGGCAAACTCTTCTGCCTGCTCGGCGGAAAGGCCTTTCATTTCGGCAATGTCCGCGCCGGCGCAGAAGGCGCTTCCTTCTCCCGTGATGATCAGAACTCGCTGATTGCGGTCCTGCGCGATTTTCTGAACCGCGTCGCGAATCTCAATCAGCACGCCGCGATTGAGAGCATTTTTGGCCTCCGGACGTTTGAGGCTGAGGATGGAGAGGGCTCCGCTGTTCTGAACGCTTACGAATGACATGAGCAGATTTCGCGCGGCGGCCGTTTTTCCGCCATAATTTTCTTCTAAATGAATTTCGCTCCAGGTCGAAATTGAAGAAGGGGAGCCCTATGAAACAACGTGTTTTCTTCGAAGATCTGAGACATGAACTGGCCGGTTTAACAGCCCTCGGGCTCACAGCCCTCAAGACCGGAACCGAAGTCGAGGATATGTCATTCGAAGAGATACGCATCCTCCGAGCGCTTTCGCGCGATATCTGCCCTCTCTTCGTCAAGATCGGCGGCGCCGAGGCGCGAAACGACATCCGGGAGCTCGCTGAAATCGAAGTAAACGGAATCATCGCTCCGATGATCGAGTCGGTCTACGCGCTTGAGAAATTCATCGAAAGCATGCGCGATGTTCTGAGTCCCTCGGCGTACCGGCGCATCGAGAAGGGAATTAACCTGGAAACAGCGACCGCATTCAATCGAATGACTGAAATTCTGAACTCCGAATTTGCGCAGGAACTGGTCCAGGTGACTGCGGCCCGCACGGACCTTTCCGGTTCTCTGCATATTTCGCCAGAGCATGACATTGTATTTGAGCTCTGCACGCACATTGTTTCTCGCTGCCGCGAATACGGCCTGCGCACTTCCGTCGGCGGGGCGATTAAGTCCGTGTCCATTGACCGCATCGTAAATCAGGTTGGTCCGGATACGGTGAATACACGGCACATGGTCATGGACGCCGCCGTGCTGGTGCGCGACCCTGTGGCCGTACTCGAAAAGAATCTGATGTGGGAAGTGCATCTCTATCAGTACCTCGCAAGCTTTCCTTCAACAAAGCAGGCCACGCACAAGCGCCGCGCCGAGCTCCTGCTTGAACGTATGACGCCGGACCTTGCCCTGCCCGCCGCGGCCGCACTGTAATGCTCAATCATCCGCCCGCCGTTGCACGCACCTGGCGCGACTGGATTCGGCTGATTCCCGCGCGAAAGGTCGACTATCTCCTCCTGGTCCTGCTTGCGGTGGATCTTGCCGCAATTCTCTTTCACGATTCCTATCGAGATCTCCTTCCCGAAGGGAGCATGACGTACGTTCGCTATTTCGATTTTTCTTTCATTGGTCTGTGGTCGATTGACCTGATCGTGCGCCTGCGAAAGCAGGAAGACCGCTGGAAATATCTTCGCGCGCACTGGTATGAAGCGGCGGGATTGTTTCCACTCCAGCCGCTTCGTTTCCTTCTCGTCCTTCGCGCCGCAAAAATCGCCATCGCATATTTCAGGCTTTTGAGATCAGACCGTGACGTCGGCCAGATTGTTGTAGAGGAGATCACCTTTCGGTTTCGGGACATCTTCGTTGATACGATCTCGGACGCCGTGTTTCTGCGCTCGCTTGAGCGAGTCGACGAAGTGATGGCGCGACTGGATTACGAAACACTGGCGAGGGCTGCGTTTCAAAAACATCAGAAGGCGATGCAGAAAGCGGTGCATGATTCGATTCAATCCAAATCGATCATCGGCGACATGGCAAAGATTCCTCTGATGGGTTCCGTTGTAAACAGGCTGGGCGAAGATGTGAGCAAGATCATCATTGAAGTTCTTGAAACAGAAGTGACCGGGCACATTATGAAAGACATTACTGCGGGAATTCTGGACGCCATGAACGAACGGGTAAAACTTCTGGATCTTGAGCGCCTGACAGGTCGTAAACTCTCCGCAGAAACGGCTCCCCCGTCCCCTTGATCATTTTCTGCGCTTTCGTTCGAAAAAAGACTTCAAGAGAGCGGTCGAGCGTTCCCTTTCCTCTTCGAGTTCAAACACTTCAGGACGATGGTTGTACCGCTGCGCAAACTGTTCGAGCAGGCTTTTCAGGCCCGCGCCGGTGAAGACCGGCGCAAAGAAATGAACCTCGGAAATCCTCGCGAATATAACCGCGCCGGTGCAGAGCGTGCAGGGTTCCAGGGTGGAAACAAGGGCGCAGTCCGAAAGACGCTCCGAGGAAAAATGCGCGCATGCTTCGCGGATCGCCAGCAGCTCCGCATGAGCGGTCGGATCCTTTCGCAAGAGGATTTCGTTTTTTCCGCGGCCGACGATACGCTGCTCTGGGATGTGGAAAACGACCGCGCCCACCGGCACTTCGCCTGAGAGATCTGCCTGAACGGCCAGCTCGAACGCTGCGTCGAGTACGGGGCGCGGAATGCTCAGAGCCCCAGGCCCTTCGACGCGATGATTTCGCGCATGATTTCCGAGGTTCCCGCGTAAATCGACTGAACGCGCGCATCCAGGAAGGCCCGCGCGATCGGATACTCGGTCATATAACCATAGCCTCCGAAGAACTGCAGACATGTATCCACGGTGCGCTTGAGCAGCTCGGAACAGAGCAGTTTTGCCTGCGAAGCCTCCACAACGACTTTCTGCCCGTTCATAAATGCCAGAACCACCTGGTCGAGAAAGCAGCGCGCCGCGGCAATCTCTGTCGCCAGATCGGCCAGCTTGAACTGAGTGTTCTGGAATGCGCCGATGCTTTTTCCAAATGCCTTGCGGGTCTTTACGTATTTCAAAGTTTCTTCCAGAGCCACTTCGCATCCGCGCATGGTCGAGATCGACAGAACCAGGCGTTCCGTCGCAAGCTCGCTCATGAGATAGCGGAATCCATAGCCTTTCTTTCCCAGAAGATTTGCTTTCGGAACCTTAACGTCATGATAGAAAAGCTCCGACGTATCCTGCGCGTGAAGACCGACCTTCTTGAGACGCTTGCCGCGTTCGAATCCTTCCATCCCGCGCTCCACCATGAGCAGCGAAATCCCGTTGATCGCGCGGTCCGGATCTGTTTTCGCGACGGTGATGATGAGATCGGAAAGGTATCCGTTTGAGATAAAGGTCTTCGAACCATTGACGAGGTAATGATCGCCCTGGTCGACCGCTGTGCTCTGAATCGCGGCGAGATCGGAGCCGGCGCCTGGCTCTGTCATTGCGATCGCAAGAATCTTTGTGCCGTCAATGATCCCCGGCAGCCAGCGCTGCTTTTGTTCGTCGTTCGCGTGATGAAGAACATACGGAGCAATTACGTCGGCGTGAAGACTGACGAAGAAGCCGCTTGCGCCGACGCGCGCCGCCTCTTCAATTACGATGAGGTT
>CAZUJO010000173.1:822-7770 GCA_964619995.1 uncultured Leptospiraceae bacterium | reverse complement strand
CTGCACGGCTCCTCGATGCGCGAGAACGCGGCGTTTTATTCTCTGATCGAAGACGGCGCGCGCAATGTGCTCCGCGCGAAGATGTCCGACCTGCTCACGCGCTTCGAGTTCGAGAAGACCTGGCTCAAGCACATCATGATCAACAGCGCGCACCTTCCGCCGCACGGCTCCGGAGGAAGCGCGACGATCCTTGCGCTGCGAGATTCTTTGAAAGGAGTTCCGGGGATGATCGTTGCGGCAGGTCCGTCGCTCCGCCGCAGTATAGATCTCCTGCGTGCTGCGAAAGGACGCGCATACATTCTCTGCTGCGACACGGCTGCCAAGGTAATGCTTCGCAGCGGAATTGAACCCGAGGGAGTCGCCACGCTCGACGCGCAGAAGCATACAATCTTTCATTTTCTTGGCGCCGATCTGCGGCGTTCAACGTTATTCGCCGATCTCGTTTCGAATCCGCTTGTGTTCCGGCATGCGATGATTGACCGCGTGGTCTTTTCCACGACTGCGAAATACAACACCCTGCACGACGGCTCAATCCACCGCGAAGCGACGCCCGGCACCGAATACGCCGAGGCCCTCCACGGACCGGTAGGCGATGTGCAGTCGGGCGGAAGCGTGGCGACCACCGCTTTTGAAATCCTGCGCTACCTGGGATGCGATCCGATCCTGCTCGTCGGGCTCGACCTCGCCTACACGGGCGGCGAAATTCATTCTACCGGAACCCATCACAACGAAAAATGGCTGACCCAGCTTTCCCGCACGCGAACGCTCGAAGGAATCAACCGGGCCGTATTTCGCAAGCGTCACATCCGGATGGTGGATGCAATCGGCGGCGGCGAAACAGCATCGGATTATGTCCTGGACCTCTACCGCACCTGGTTTGAAGATTCCATTCCGAAATCGGGCGTGCGCGTGATTCATTTGAATCCGGAAGGAGCTCTCATTCATGCAGCGGAACGCCTTCCCGATCCTCTTGCCTTTCTCAAAGGGCTTGAGGCGCGCACCTTTCCTGATTTTGGCGCGCACCTTCGCACATTTCATCATCCTGAAAACGAGTCCATCTACCGCGACCTCGTAAGCGCAAAGGAACCGGCCGAATTTTTTGAAAAGCATCCGTTCGCGCGGGCGCTCCTGCGAAAGGCCGACGTGTATGTATCGAGAAACCGGCAGCGCCTCGGAGATGAACGGGCCGATGCAGTTCTAACGCGGGCGCGCACAGAAGCCCTGGCTCTCCTGAGGCGGGCGCTTCGGCCCTACTTTCAGCGTTGATCGGACCGGATCGGGCCTGCGTCAGGCAAGCGTGTTGATCTTGAAAGTATCCATGCCCGAAGGGCCCGATGTATCTGCGCCGACGTTGCGAATGTCGGACTGCGCCTGACGATTCGAGTCGAGCTCAGTGAGCGGGCGGTTCTTCGGCGGATTTCTTTCTATAGAAAGGGCGCTGTTCGAAAACTGATGGCTGGCCATGTTGTTTTCGCGTGAGGCCACAATTTCCCGAAGCATGATATAGCCTTGCTCCGATTGCGCAGAGTTGCAACCCCTTTTCGAACTTTTCCGCCCGAGCCGCGTCCAAGTCTCAATGAAACGATTGCTCCTGTCGGCATTTCTCCCGGCCGCATTCATCAGCCTTACCGCTCTGGCCCTCTCCACACTGTCTGCAAAACCGCCCGTAACACTGCGCACCCCCGCGGGTGTGCTCACAGTCGTCAGCGAATACAGCGGAGGCGAATCTGGCTGCTGCATGCGAACCACGGTCGCCGGAGTCGTGGCTGGCAAACCGCAGAGCGTCGAGTTTGAAACGAACGCCGCAGGCGATTCCGCCGACACCGTGAACGCAGGCAAAGAAGACTTCCTTCGCATTACCGATGAATCCTACTACGGCCATACGGCAACCGCCGGATGCCGGTTTCTCGTCGCCGGAGGAGTGCACGAAGGCATCAGCGAATTGCGGCTCTTTCGGTCTTACAGCTTTCAGATCCAGAACGGCAAACTGACGGCAGTCGACGTTACAGCGCGGGACCCCGGCCTGCCCGATGTTCTCGCCGCTTTCGGAAAAAATCTCTCGGCGCGATCACAGACCACCTACAACGCGCCGGATGCAGATCTCGCGGGAATTCTGCAGTACGTAAAAGCAATGTCGTCTATCGGCAAGAAAAACGAGGCGCTCGCGCTACTCCGCGGCGCGAAGCTGTCTATCATGGACCCGTGCGACAAAAAGGGAAGAATGCCTCTTGCAGATCTGGCGGCCGCTGTTCTCGCAAACGAACGTTAGGCGGCGCACGTAAGGCTGCAAACACGATCCAGCGGCGCCCGCTGTTACAGCGCGCGCAGGGCTGCCGCAATCCACTCGGAAGCGGTCTGCGGTTTGCCTGAAAGCGATTTCATCGCATCTGCAATCTGCGTTTCGCGGTAACCGAGCTGCAAGAGCGCCTGCACGGCCAGCTCCTGTTCGCTCTGCTTGACCCGCGTCTTTGCTCCGGACAGGAGTTTGCGAAATCGTTCTTTGCGGCCGGAGATTTCGAAAATCAGGCGCTCCGCCGTCTTTTTGCCGATCCGGGGAATCTGCATGAGACTCTGCACGTCGTTCTGCTCGGCAGAAGATAGAAGACGCTGTCCGTCAAAATGACTCAGAACCGACAGAGCAAGCGACGGCCCCATGCCCTGGAGGCGTATCAGCTCGCGGAATACTTCGCGTTCATCCGCGTCGAGAAACCCGTAGAGGCGCTGGTCTTCCTGTGAAAAGTGATGGTGAACAAAAAGCCGCACATCTGCGCCCTCGCCCTGCTTCTCGAGATAATCAAACACGTTCAGGGGCACAAAGACTTCGTACTCAAGGCCGCCTGCCATGATGAATGCGCTCTGCGCACCGAGTCGTTCGAGCTTACCGTGAATGCCGGAGATCATTTCGCCTTCCGGATTCGTTCTTTTACCCGGCGGCCCTTCGCCGCAAGAATCCCGGCGATTGCGCCCGCAAGCGCATCGGCCGTATCATCGGGACGGATTGCTTCGCGGATTCCGAGCAGTCTCTGCACCATCGTATGAACGGCAGGCTTTTTCGCCTGACCGCTGCCCGTGACCGCTTTCTTGATCGTCGTAGGACCGAGTTCACAGACCTCTACGCCGGCTTCGGCGCATGCAGCGAGAATCACACCGCGCGCTTCGTATACGCCGCCTGCAGTTTTTGCATTGCGATTTACAAAGAGAGTCTCGACCACAGCCACATCCGGCTTCAGTTCGCGCAGCAGTTCCCGCGCATCCGTAAGAATGCGAAGGAGCCGCAGCGCATGCTCGTCTTTTGTGTCTGTGAGAATCGCGCCAAAACCGACGGGCTTAAGCGGAGGCTCTTCCACACAGGCCCAGCCTGTGATTCCGTAGCCTGGATCAAATGCAAGTACGCGCATCAGGACCAGTTTGTGGAGACAGCCTGCACGTCATCGTGATCTTCAAGCGCATCAATGAATTTCTGAATTTTGTCTGCCTGATCTTTCTCTTTTACTTCCACTTCCGTGCCTGCAATCGGCACGAACTTGATTCCGGATTCTACGGCCTCGGAGCCCTTCTGCGAAAGCTTTTCCTGCAGCTGCGCGTAATCCTCGACGCGTGCCCGTATTTCAAAATATCCTTCGCGCGCGACAAAATCATCTGCGCCGGCTTCGAGCGCAAACTCCATCCATTCGTCTTCTGACTTTCCGGCAGAATCGAGCACGATCACGCCTCTGCGGTCAAAGTTCCGCGATACGGCGCCCTCCATGGCCAGGTTGCCGCCGTACTTGGTGATCATGCTTTTGATTTCAGGAGTCGTGCGCGATTTTTTGTCTGTGAGCGCTTCGACGAGAATTCCCACGCCGCCCGGCGCGTAAATTTCGTAGAGCACCTCTTCGTAGGTCATTCCTTCGAGTTCGCCCGCGCCTTTTTTCACCGCGCGCTCAATGTTGTCGCGCGGCATGTTCGCCGCCCTGGCCTTAGAAATCGCGATGCGAAGACGCGCATTCGATGCCGGGTCTGAGCCGCCCAGCCGCGCTGCAACCATCAGTTCTTTTGAAATTTTTGTGAATGCGGCGCCGCGCTTTTTGTCCGCGCCCTCTTTCCTGTGCTTGATGTTAGCCCATCGCGAATGTCCCGACATTTCCTACCTGCCGCACCCAGTTCTTTTGATTCCAGAGGCAGATTTATTCTTCGATGCCGAGCCGCGCAAGAATTTCTGCGCCGGCGCCCGATCGAACGAGGCGAATTTCTCCGTCGGCGCAGTCGAGGACGCTCGAACCGGTGTTCTCTTTTACGCCGCCGTCGACGACTGCAAATACGCGCTTGCCCCAGACCTGATCCAGGTGATCGGGATCAATGAAGAATTCCTCTTCCGGCACGCTGGTCGAGATGAGCGGCGCGCCGAGTTCCTCAATGAGCGCCTGGATGAGCGGATGATCGACGATGCGAATGCCCACTTCCTTGCGTTTGCCCGTCGCCCTGCGGTCCATGTTGCGGTTGGCCTTGAATACGAAGGTAAAAGGCCCCGGTGTCGCGGATTTCATGAAGCGGAAGACCTGGTTCGAAATGCCCTGGGCAAAGTTAGCCGCCATGGCCACGTCGCCGCAGAGAAGCGCGAGGGGTTTGGATTCCGGAAGCTCTTTGAGCCGGTAGAGTTTTTCAATCGCGCGGGGCGAAAGCGAGCTGCAGACAAATGCGTAGACCGTGTCGGTCGGAAGGATCACGACCTGATCGTCGCGAAGCGCGTCGACAATCCACCCGATGATGCGCTTCTCCGGGTTAACCGGGTGCACGCGCCAGATCATACGAGGCTCCGGTAAAGCTGCCTTGCCCTGGACCGGTCTTCGGCGGCCAAATCTACGAACAGATCGTCAAATTCCGCCTCTGCATCGCTGTATTTGCGGAACTCGAAGCTCGTAACGCCGCGCGATCCGCCGCTCAACAGACGCAGGCGGGCCAGTTCTTCAAGAGCCTTCATTTCAGGACCAGATTCGCGCGCACCCGCCAGGCGGTCAAAAAAATTGGGAATGAGGAGCAGCATATTGAGAAAGCGGGTGTCGGCCATAAGCCTTGCGTAGACCGAATCATCGCCCCCGCTGATTCGGCGCGCGAAATCCGAATACAGCAGTTTTTCATCCCGCTCTTTGTTCGGACAGTCGTAGGCCTGGCAGATCGACGCGCCATAAAAGGAAAAATTCTGCGAATGCGGATTGCCCGTGATCGACGGATGAATCATGCAGCCTGGCACAGAACGTTCGCGCGGGATTCCAAAAAACGGACAGACGTACGTCTCCTCATCCCGCCGGGCTATGTGTGCTTCGGATTTCTCCCGCGATTGACGATAGGCGGCAATGCTTCCCGCTTGGCGCACGTCCACTCCTGCAAACTCGTCCGTGCGGTCCCGGATCAGACTCCGGATTCCGGCAGCGTCGAGATTCAGATTGAAAATTCCGCAGCAGGCGCCGCATGCAGCGCCCGTTCTCTGGCAGGCGCTCTCCATCAGAGCATGAGCCGGCGCACCGGCAGCCCGTCTTCCATTGTATAGAATGCATGAAGCGAAAAGCGGCTCTTGCGCGTGCTGTTGATGAATACGAGCTGTCCTCTATGTTCGCGCAGCCATGCCGGAGCATCGTCCATATCGCGAGGAAGGATCCGGTAAGCCTGAGGCTCTGTTCCCTGAAACAGGATTTGATTGCCTTCCGGAGCAATGTAGAGAAAGAGCATGCGGCGGAAGTATCCGGCTTCGGCGAGCACGCTTTCGAAAATGTACTGAAATGTAACGACGTAAGACTGAGCCTGATCGGGATCGATCTTCCCTTCCCGTTCGAGAGCGGCCCAGGCCGCAAGCTTGTCCAGATTCTCGCGGGAAAGACTGAGAACACCGGCAAGTCCGGGCAGAGCCGGCTCGAGGCGGAGCGCGTTCATCTGCGCGAGCGATTCATGAATCCAGCTCAGCCAGGCGCTCACCCCGAAATCAGGAAGGGCCACGCGAAATCCCATGGACTGCCCGCTCCCGAAAACAATGGCGCCCGTGAGATAGACAAACTCTTCGAATGCAAGCACGAGGGCCGAAAGCATTCCTGCTGCATTCTGCGCCTCTTTCTGTTTGAGAAAGTTCATATAAGCTCGCGCAATCGGCGTCGGGAATTCTTCCACCACGCGCCGTTCGACGAGAGCCGGCATATCGACCTGAAACTTGCGATTGCTTCTATAGATACGAGCCATGGGATTTCCGTGCAGCACGTAGTTCGCCCATGTCAGATCCGCCGGTGGAAACGTGCGGCGCGCAAACTGACGCGCATCAAAAAGCGACTCGCCCAGGGATTTTTCTTCGAAGATGCTGCGATAGAAATGCACTGCGAAATCGAGCGTGCCGCGCGAGTCCCTGATTTCCCAGTTTGTGCCGATGAAGTTTGCAATCCCCGCGCGCAGGAATGCTGAAGCAACATCGGACTCTCCGAGGGATTTCTGCGGCGAACAGCCGTTCGCAAACACAAGATCGGGCGAAAATCCGGCCTTTTCAATTTCGCGCGTGCGAAGGATCTTCCCGCCCGCAAGAGTCCATCCGCTCTCCCCTGGCACATGCGCCGGTTCCACATGACCTGCGTAGTGAATCACGTCGCGGTCCTTCATCGCATCGAGCAGAGCGAGTTTCGTAATGTCGCGCCCGGACATGAAGCGAATGTCGAGCCGCTCCGGATCCACTTCGCTGTTCAGCGCTTCAAAGAGTCCTTCGCCTTCGCGCCGTGCCCATTCCAGGTCCTCGGTCGGATCGCATGCAATGAGCACGCGCAGGTTTTCGCGCTCTTCGCGCTGCCGGTCGCGCCAGTAGCCGGAAATGTTTTTGCCAATGTAGAACTTATCTGCGAGAAATGCAGCGCCGTCGTGGAGAAGTTCCCAGGGGATCTGCCTGAGCCTGTTATCCGTGTGAAGAAAAAGAAATCCATTGTCTGCCTGACGCAGCAA
>CAZUJO010000173.1:0-812 GCA_964619995.1 uncultured Leptospiraceae bacterium | reverse complement strand
GAAAGAACGACTCGCCCATTCTGCGAAGGCTCTGCGTCAGGTCAAAGATGCCGTCTTTTTCGTTTCCTTTCAGGCTTGTGCCGATCTTGCTCAAGCGTTCGATTTCAAGAAGGTATTCCTGGATCAGGTCCTCATCCATCATCGCCTGAAGGTGGCTTTCGCGCGAAGGCATGCGGCCGCGCAGAACGTTGAAAACGTTCGTCGAATCCACGCGGTCAATGATGATGTTGAGAAATTCCATCAGCCCTGCACGGCCTCTTTCATTTCGCGAACCGCGGCCTCAAGACCCACAAATACAGAAC
The DNA here is from genome assembly GCA_964619995.1 of uncultured Leptospiraceae bacterium. Lineage (GTDB taxonomy): Bacteria > Spirochaetota > Leptospiria > Leptospirales > Leptonemataceae > JAEUSB01. The sequence continues at coordinate 510 of CAZUJO010000173.1, read as the reverse complement.
GACAGATGATCGAATGTCCAATGGAGAATTCGCGAAGAGAACTGCGGCCGAGCGAACGAACATTGTCGACGGTCAGGCCGTGTCCCGCATTCATTTGAAGACCCATGGAATCCCCGGCCTCTGCCGCGCCCACAATCGCATCGAGCGTTTCGCGTCCCTCTGCATACGCGCCCGTATGAATTTCTACCATGTCGGCGCCAAGATCCTTCGCGCGGCGGATCGCCTTTTCGTCGGGCTCAAGAAACAGACACACGCGAATTCCAAGCGCGCGAATTTCCGGAATCGAGCGGGCGAGAATCGACGAAGACGCGTCGAGATTCATTCCGCCCTCTGTCGTCAGTTCCTCGGGCCGCTCCGGAACAAAGGTCACAGCGTGCGGACGATAGCGGCGCAGGATTTCGATGTTCTCGCTCGTGCAGGCAAGCTCGAGCGTAACCGGCAGAGCAAAGTGAGCGAGCGCTGCCACGTCGCGTTCCTGGATGTGACGGCGGTCGGTGCGCAGATGCAGCG
>CAZUJO010000172.1:0-7792 GCA_964619995.1 uncultured Leptospiraceae bacterium | reverse complement strand
GTAGCGGGACGCAGTCTTGACGATTTCCTGAAGATAGTCGGGCCGATACTTGAGCAGATTCGTCTTCTCATCGATGTTGGAATGCATCTCCACGGCGCGAAACTTGTCGAGAAGCTTGAAATACTCGAGCTCAAGCTCGCGAAGGTAGTCCATCGCCTCTTCGTCGGCGACTCCCCGCGTAAGAAGAAACGATATCATTCGCAGCGCTATGGGCTGCGTGGGCGAGTACGGAAGTTCCGCCTGATCGCTCCTGTCTCCGTGCATTCCGCAGTCCTTTTCGGATGTTTGGGAAAGGCAACCAAATTCGAAAAAAGAGCGGGTGAGGCGATCACCCGGTGAAGTCCACGCATATGATGGCGATGTCATCCGTCTGCGGCACGGGACCGCGAAACCGCTCGAGATCGAGCAGAAGCGATTCAAGGAACTCCTCCGGCTCAAGCGAGCGCAGTCGTTCGCACTGTTCCAGGAGGCGCGCATCATACATGTCGAAGTCATCGGAACGCGTCTCGGTCACACCATCCGTATAGAAGAGAATGCGGTCGCCGGCTCGCAGCGAAAGGGTCTGATCATTCCATGTGGAGCCCGGATCCACGCCGAGAATCAGGTTGTCGTCGCCGAGTTTCACGATGCTGTCCGAGAGATAGATCGCAGGGGGATGTCCCGCGTTCGCGCAAACCAGCTGTCCCCGCTCAGGATCGAGCACCGCGCAGATGGCGCTTACGAAATGATGGCCTCCGCCAAGAAACCGACAGAGGTCGCGGTTCATTCCCGTCAGGATTTCGCCCGGCCCGGCCGGAAAACGCTGGTTGTGGAACGCTGCCTTCGTCATCGTCGTGATCAGGGACGCAGCGACACCGTGACCGGTAACATCTGCGAGGAGTAGAAACAGGGAGTCGCCGTGCTTCACGACGTCGTAGAAATCGCCGCCGACGTTCTCCATTGCCAGATAACGTTCGCAAATCTTAAATCGCGGAGAAATTCCGGAGAGCGGCGGGAGCAGCTGGCGCTGGAGCCGCCCGGCGAGATCAAGCTCCGATCGGATTCGCTCCGCCGCGGCGCGCTGTTTCGCATGAGCAACGCTCAGGTCCCGGCGCTGCTTTTTGGTCTGCACGAGAACCTGCGAATGCTCTTTTCGCATGCGCTTGAGTCGATTCGAAGCCTCCGTCATGTAATAGGTCATGATCACCATCCAGACCATCCACAACGCCGAACGAGGGCCAAACGCGCCGGTGAAGAATCCGGGAAGGGTCGCGGCGAACAGTACGAGAATCCAGACGAGCCAGTAACGGCGCCGCACGAAACCAAAACCTGGCATGCCCACTGTGGTGCCCCAGATCCAGACCACGGGCGCATAGACGGGCAATTGAATAGACAGATAGCCGTAGTATACCGCAACCGGCAGGCTCACCTTGAGGACGAGATCAAACCAGGCCTCAAGCGCATCCATGCCTCGCACAAGGCGATAAGAAAGATACACTCCGAAAAACAGGTAGTAGGCGATGAACAGAATGAAAGGAATCCACTCAAGGCGCTGACCGTAAATCGGATCGAGAACTCCCACTAGAAAGATGGTCGTCGCATTGATCGCCAGTCCGCGAAAGTAGGTAGATGAGGCCGGGTGCGTGATGACCCTCATCCAGATACTGTTCCTGGCGGCCATAACGGTCTTGCATGCACCCTTGCGAAGTTCCGCGCAATCAAAAAACAGCCTTCCGATATGATTTGACGGCAGGGCATGCCGCTTCGAAACGTCTCCCATGCCGAAGAGGCTGTTCCTGGCCGCCCTGTTGCCCGTTCTGATATCCGGGTGTGCAGAATACAACGCTCCGTCGTCCTACGCCGGTCTGGCGCTTCTGCTCGCACGCTCAACTCAAGCCGAGGCGGCCGCACTGGATGACTTTCGCATCTTCCTCACCGCGGCCACGACTGCAGGAAACACAGGCGGAATCGGCGGCGCAGATTCGATCTGCAACAATGACGTTAACCGCCCATCTGCGCGAAACTACAAAGCGCTTCTGGTCGACGGGGTAAACCGCCGCGCCTGCACCACTGCAAACTGTCCGGGCGGCACGGCTGAGCACATCGACTGGGTCCTCTATGCGAACAAGCGATACTTTCGCAGCGACGGAACCACTTCGCTGTTTACGGCGAACGATGCCGGAATTTTCGTTTTCGGCAATTTATCGAACGCGATGACCGGCACCGCCAACTCTTACTACACCGGATTCTCAAGCGCCGGCGACTGGACGTCGTCGGGAAGCAACTGCCTGCTCTGGGCGAACAACACGTCGGGCAACATTGGCCGCACCGGCACGGGCACCTTCACCAATTACAGCACCCTTCGCGATGCATCGAACACTACGTGCGATACGGTCCTCAAACTTCTCTGTGTGGAACAGTGAGCCTGCATCAGAGTTTGATCATGCAGGTCACAATTCCCGTTGTTCCCGATGCGGCAAATTTCATGCCCCCGCCCGACGATGAATTGTTACGGAACTCAACCACACCGACGGAGCTGCCGCTTCCGGTCGTCGTCGTGACGTAGTTGTATGCAGTGACATCGCTGAGAGTCAGCACGGTCAGAGCAGAATCGACCACGTGCGGCGCGGACGCTTGATTTTTGAAATGCGCGCCAAGCTGACGCAAATCGGGAAGTTTCCAGCCCGTGCGCCCCGCATAGGTCAGACTCGAGCAGAGTCCCTGACCCGTAGATGCTGTGAAGACCTGCGAAGCGCCGATGCTCTGGCAGGCCATGGGGCTGGTCTCATGAACCGCTCCAGGCGAACCGTCATCGTCCATCGCGCACTGAATCCAGAGAATGTTGTTGGCGGTATCGCGCACGGTGCCGTCGCCTACCTGAACGAGAGTCGGCGTTGCGCATACGCCGCCGATTTCGCTCACGCTCGAAACCGGGTTCGCAGCGCTCTGCGCGCACGTCTGCGCTGTGGCCGCCGTCGATGATCTTCCCGCAGCTGCAAGTCCGAGCAGCAGGAGCGATGACTCGGCGTCCGAATTGCCGCCCTGGTTGCATGCCGTCAGGAACAGCGCCAGAAGACCGGTGAGCAGATGACGTGGTTTCATTGTTTATCTCCACGCACATCATCGCATGAAAACAAAAGTTTGTAATCCGTACAAACCGCGGCGCGGGCGCGGAAATTGCGGGTCTTACCAGGAAACGGGCGGAAAAAATCAGAGCAGATGCTTGATTTCTGCCAGGATGGACGCGAGTTGAATGGTGCCTTTTGCACCGAGCTTTTCGGCCGCCCTGGCTCTGTGCGACTCGACCGTGCGCAGCCCCAGACTCATGCGCTCCGCGATCTCGCGGTTCAAAAGTCCCTGCGACGTATATCGCATAACTTCCCGCTCGCGATCCGTAAGACTGTGAACGGCTGCGGCCGTTTCGGCAGGTACGGCCCCCGGAGATTCGATTCCGGGAAACACAGTCTCCCCTGCAAGGATGCGCTCAAGGTTGTCAGCAATCGCGCTGAGCTCAGCGTCTTTCAACAAGAATGCCCGCGCGCCGGCCTGCCTTGCTTTCATCAGATGATTCCAGTCCCGCGACGACGTGAGAAATGCCACGGGCAAATCGCGCATGGATCGCTTCAATTCCCCCGCAAGTTCAAAAGCCAGACCATCTTCAAGATGAATGTCGAGCAGAAGCAAATCAAAGGTTTCTGAACCCGCAAGACGCGACCTTGCTTCTTTCATGCTGCGCGCAGATTGAACTTCAATGGACCGGCCCGCGCAGGCCTGCTCGATTCCTGCAAAGATCACAGGATGATCATCCACAATGAGAATGCGTCGTTTCAACAGCTTCTGGCTTTCGGCCGCCTGCGCTGTGTCAAACGAAATTCACGGGCGCACAAATCTCTTGCAAAACGCCAGGTATGAGAGAACAGTTCGCCTATGGATCGTAAACAGACCGCCTTGTTTTCCGCATTTATCCTCTTCACACAACCCGCGTTTGCGGACGAAGGCATCACGCCTGGCGGCCTTGTTTATGCGCAGTCATTCTGGGGAGATCAAGCCCGGTCTCTTTCAGAAAACCGCATGCGGATCACGGTCCATCAGGACCCCGGGGCCGCGTCTTCTTACTTCTGGGCTCAGCAGTTCTTCTATCCGGGAAAAAATGAGGGCGGCTACATCGGCCTGCAAACCGGCGGCACACAGAAGGGACGCAACGCCGGAAAGCAGTTTATCTTCTCTGTGTGGAATATCAAAGAAGCCGATCCTGGAAAGGGCGCCGTCTGCGAGCCGTTCGGCGGCGAAGGAAATGGCATGAAGTGCAGTCTCATTTACGATTGGAAGGAGGGCCGGGAATACACGGTTACGGTGGCGATCGCGGAAAACCGCCTTGTTGGAACCGTTCAGGAGTCCGGCACGCGCAATTTTTTTCTAATCGGCACGATGCCCATGCCGCGCGGCTCCGATTCCCTTTCGCACGGTTCGCTGATCTGGATTGAATATTTCGGCGTCACACGAAATTGCGAGGAAATGCCGGCGCAGAGCGCGACTTTCGCGCCGCTCCCGTCGAATCAATATCGCGGCAGGATCAGCAACATCACATACGGAAAGGTGTGCACAAACAGCAGGGCCTCCGCCACCAATGACGGAACGGCAGTCCGCTTCACGACAGGCGGCCAGACAGACCGCACTTCCCGCCATCAGCCGCGTTTGAAAACGGCCGCCTACAGATTCTGCGGAAGGATCACCACAAAACGGCAGCCCTGTCCGGGAGCGGAGTGAACGCGGATCTCGCCGCCATGCGCTGACACAATCCTCTTTACGACCGCAAGGCCCAGCCCGGTGCCCCGTCCGCCGCTCGAAAACGGCTCAAACAATCTCCCCTGCATCGAAGGATCGATTCCCGGACCGTTGTCCTCGAAAACCAGAACCGCCGCATCATCGTGCGTTTCGATTTCGACGCGAAAGAGTCCGGAGCCGCCGCAGGCCTCGGCGGCGTTGTGCGCGAGGTTTGCGCATACTCTTCGAAAGCGGTCAAGATCCACGCGGATTTCCCCCGAGGAGTTCAACGCAACCGAATGCCGCATATCGTTGTTCTTGAAAGCGGCTCCCATCGTCTGCTCGAACGCTTCCGAAACCTTTTCGAGCGGCACGGGCGCCGGACTTACGATTACGTTTTCCCTGGCGAAATCGAGAATGTCCAGCGCCAGGTTGGCCATGAGCCCGGTTTCATTTTCAATAAAGCGCAGCTGCTCGGATGCATTCTGTCCGGACGCCGCGTGCGCTTTGATCACCTGGCAATGGTGGTTGATGTCATGCACGATTTCAGCGGCGGCCTGTCCAATGGATGCAAGGGCTGCGCTTTCCACTCTTCGCATGTTGTCGAGAACGAGCGAAAGCGAGTCCACGATGCCCTGCACATAGTGTATAACGTTCTCGCCCGGATCCGGCAGATCGATCAGACACAGGAGTTCGCTGCCGCCGCGCAGCGGGATCATGACGCGTCCGTTCTCGCGCGTCCAGGGCTGCATGGCTTCCGCCTTCGTTGTCCAGGCGAGATCCGCCGGTTCGGCAGGCCCGTCGATCGGAAGCCTTTTCATCGCAGGAGAATCCCGCACCGGAATAAAAGCCTGAACGCCGGGGTTTCGCACAATGTCCGCGATTTCCGCGAGAGCCCTTCGCACGGCCGTCTCGCGGTCCGCCGCCCGGTTGAATTCGCGCGTCAACCCCAGAAGACTCTGCATGCGCCGTGCGAGCTCAGCGCTCAAGAGGAAGGCATCCGAATAGCGGCGCGCGAGGTAGTAGGACTGTGTCAGAATGAAAGCCTGAAGGCCGATGGCCGACACGTAGGCGGAATCAACGGCGCTCATAATGTAGAGCGAATCATTCACGTTAGCCGATATTGCGATGAGCCAGCCCACCCAGATGGCTGCTGCTCCCGGCATACGCTCCCGCACCGCCTTAAACGCAATCACAAGGAAATACAGACTGAACAGGAAGAGGAACAAATTGTGCACGGGCAAAAGATGAGTGAACCATCGGACCGGAAGCAGGAGTTCCGCCGCGGCACAACCTCCAAATACAGCGACCACAAGCTGAAACACGATTCCGTGATAGTAGCGGGAGAAAACCACCTTGAAGTACGCATGAGCCGAGATTACTCCAAACGAAACAGTGAGATAATCCAGGCGAACGAGAAGATCCCAGGGAATCCCAGGAAACATGGACGTGATGAAACGCTCGCTGATCACGAGCGTGCGAAGGGCCATGATCAGACAGAACACAGCAAGAAGAATGAATCCCCGTTCTGCTTTTCGAACGAAGAAGATCAGAGCATGATACACGGCGATGATGATGAGCGAACCCGTAACCGCAAGATCCAGGGCCAGGGATTTTCTCTGCGCTTCCAGAATCGATTCCGCGCGGCCGATTTTGATTCCCTGCCAGATTCCCCCGAGCCTGTGGTGAAAATTCGAAACATGCAGCGTGAGCCGCACGCGGCCGTCGGCCTCAAACAGGGCGACGACAGGCCTCCATTCCGGGGTCTCGAGTTCGCGGGACGCGGCGGGAATCCCGTTCGAAGCGATCTCAGCCGAATCGGCAAACAATCGATACGCGGACTCCATGTCGACGATCCGCAGCGCATACAAACGCTTTCCCGGCGGCAGCGCAATCTCCAGGCGATACGTGGCAAACCCGTCCTGCGACAGACCCGGCTGGCCGTTCCAGAAACCGGGCACGCGCCGGAAACTTCGCGGCGCATCATCCAGGGGGACCGCAGGATCCACGAAGGCGTTCCAGTGAAACTGCCATTCTCCGTCCAGGCTGGCCGCCCGGGTTAGATCGACGGCCGTCAGATCTATGCGGCCCGCGGACGCTTCAGGGCCGCCGGGACGCGCACAGCTGGAAAAAAGCAGCCCCGCGAAGAGAACGCATAACACTGCAAAGGTTTTCTTCATGCGACAGCCCGCCCGGCCTGACCGAGCAGGTCAGAAAGTTCCTGCTTTAACGGGCAGTCCAGCACATCGTGCAAAAAAAACGTTAGACGCTCTGCAATTTCAGGGGCGGCGCAGAGCCAGAAGGCCCAGCGCCCCGGCAACTCCCGTGCAGATCGCGGGCAAAGGAAAGAAATACAATGCGCTTATGATGCCGAGTCCAATCATTCCGAGAGACAGAACGGCCTGACTCCCCGCGTCCGCCTTTCCATCGCGCGAAAGCAGAATGAAGAGCGCGCCGCTCACAAGGAGAAACAGACTCATCCCAACATTGTTTCCGTGGAAAACCTGCCAGTAGGTTTTCGGACTTCCCATGGGCATGGGGATCATCGTGTCTTTCATGGCTGCGACCGTCTCAAGCATCTTCGTCTGCTCCGGCGGAATGGGCATAAAGCTTCCCATCGTGTGCCCGGCACACGTAAACAGGACCAGAAATGCCGCAATGCGGAGCAGGATCGTTCGACTCATGAGTCCTGTATGACGGCGGGTTCCTGACTGAAAAGTAAAATAGAGAATCGTTCTCAACCGTTTTGTGCGATCGGAGGCAGCTTGAGCTGGAACCGGATTGCCACAAGTTCCCATTGGATCGGGATGCCCAAACTTCGCTCCATGAGCCCCGAGGAACCAATGAAAAAGAAATCGATTATGATCCCTGCAATCTTATTCGGACTGGGCCTGGCCTTCCCCGGAATGGCCTACGCGCAGGCCGCACAGCTGCCCTCCTACCAGAGTCCCACGGTCACATCCGGGAACAACACCAGCACGCCTGTGCCGCAGGTCCCGGTCGATGCGGTCACCCATTCAGAATTCGACGCGTTCAAGGCCGCCGTGGT
>CAZUJO010000171.1:0-7829 GCA_964619995.1 uncultured Leptospiraceae bacterium | reverse complement strand
CTGCTCAACATTACCGCGTCACTGATGGTGTGTTCAAGCTGTGCGGCATTCTTTGCGATCTCGTTATGAGCGCTGCGAATTTCCTCTTCGGTTTCGAGCCATCCTTCTGAAAGCGATTCCGAGAACATCATGACCTCGGCGATCGGGGTTTTGAGTTCATGCGAAATATTGGAAAGAAAATCTGTCTTTCGCCGGTCGAGATCGCGGAGCTGCTCGTTTCTTCTTTCCTGCTCCCGGTAGATGCGAAGATACCTGTCTGCGAGAATGGATGCAAGGGCCATCAGGAACGCGGCAAACCCGTAAGGCAGGAGAGTCAGCGTATCCACGTTCATCATCGAAAAAATAATGTCGTGAAAAATGCTCGCAAGAAATATGAAAAATGCGCCGATCGCGTAGATGACTTCCCTGTTTCGTTTCAGGGCGCCATCCACCATAACCCAGGCGGCAATCGGCATCGCAGCAAGCATTGCGTACTGAACGGTGCGCAAAAGGCCCCGCCACAGTTCGGTATCCGGAATGATCAAGAGTCCGGCAGCGCCGAAACACACGATGTCATAGACAAGAAGCCATTTCGGAACGCGGTTTCGCACGAATTGGAATAGAAACCGCATGAACAAGGCCGCGCTCGCGAAGAGCGCTGCATATTCAAGTCCAAGCAGCACAATGTCTGGATCAGTCAGGAAAGCGGGAAGCGCGCGCACGGCCAGGTAAGTGGAAAGGGTCGTGCAAAAAAGGGCAAAGTATAGATTCTCAATCGAAGACCGAAATCGAATCCATAAATAGTAAAAGTAGAAGGCAACCGAGAGAAACACCGAGCCGAACAGTATATCCCTGTATCCAGTTCTGCTCGCGGACTGAAGGATCGTTTTGAGCTGCCGTGCATCCCGGATCAGGGGCGCGCCCATGCCTCCTGTGCCGCCGACGGTTCGGACTCGAACCGCAAGCAGGTTTTCTCCGGTTCGCGTCCACTCGGCTGGAATCCAGTACGCGCGAATTAAATCAAATAAGGGAAGGGCAGGCCCCTGCATACTTCCTGTTCTGCCGAGGAGGTGCCCGTTCCAGTAGGTCTCTTCCGAATGGCGGACGGAGTTGAGCTGTACCATGATCTGCCGCGGTTCTGTCTTTAGATCGAAGACGCAGGCGTACCACAAAATGCCGTCCCCGTGACGGGTGTCGGGGAACTGCACGACCTTCCAGTCATCCGCGCGAATGTCGAGTGCTTGAGGGTAATCGGGGCGGTCGACGACCGATAGGCGGCATTCAGACGCAGAGAGTGAAAACGATTCGGGCGCCGTTTGCGCTCCAAGGCTTGAGGACGCAATGAGCAGGAGCAGGAGGCCCTTCATGCAGGCACCTCAATGATGAATTTTGTGCCTTTGCCGGTTTCTGTTTCAAACCAGATCCTGCCGTCATGCGCTTCGACGAGACTCTTTGCGATCGCCATCCCCAGCCCCGTGCCGTGCGATTTTCCATGGGTGACAAACGGCTCAAACAGAGACTGTCGGATTTCTTCGGGTATGCCGGGTCCATTGTCGGATAACGTAAACCGGATGCGTCCTTCGGGCGTTCGCACAGTCTGAATCGAAAATTCGCCGTCTCTGCCGATGGCATCCGCCGCATTGCTCGCGATGTTTACGAGGATTCTAAGAAAACGGCCGGGATCGAGCTGAACATTCCCTTCGTATTTGCTTTCGATCGTCAGCCGAATGCGCCGACTTTCGAACAGGGGACTGAGCACGGTGGCGAGGCGCGTCATGTAGGTTACTGCGTCCACGGGCTGACGCGAAATCGAAAGCGCGCCCCGGCTGAAGTCGAGAAGGTCCTGAACGAGCGAAAGCATCCGGTCGGCTTCGCGGTCGATGATTCTGTGCAGCTCCGTGCGCTCAGCCTGCGTCGTGCCCGGATCCTCCGCCATCTCGACGGACCCTTTGATGATCGCGACGGGATTCTTCAGATCGTGAACAATGCCGGCAGCCATGTCGCCCACGGCTGCCATCTTCTCCTTTTCGTCCGAGATGCGCAGCGTGCGGACCGTTCCGGCGACCTGCGCTGCCATGCGCTCGGCGAAAGCCTTTTGCTCGCGGTCCATCGTTCCGGTTTTGCTGCCCATGAGGGACAGGATGGCTTCAACTTCTCCGCGCACGATGAGCGGGAGGACAAGCAGCCATCCGGGTTCAAGGCCTGCGACGAGCACCTTCGCCTCTGGGTTCTGGGCAAGGTAGTTGTCTTTGACTCTCGGAAAAAAGAGCGATCGCATTTTGCGGAACGTTCTGTATGCCACACCGGTTCCTTCGGAGAGCGGAATCTCGCGCGTGCTGACGGCAAGGGATGCGGGACTGTGAACGACGTCGCCAATCACTATGGCTTTGAGGACCAGCGTGCGCTTATCCCTGCCGACAGAATGGAGCATCAGTCTCTCTGCGCCGAGTTCCGCGCGGAACGATTCATTCAGGGCAGAAAGCAGCTGTTCCATGCTGCGTCCCTCGTTAGCCCTCCGCGCAAGGTCTGCGAGTACCTGGGCTTTGCGCTTGGCTTCCTCAACTTCTGCGCGGGCTCGTTCCGCGGCGCGCTGGCGGTCGTTTGCAGCGACCAGGTTCTGCCAGCTTCGCCTGCGCAGTCGGTCGACAAAGAATACAAAACCCGCGCTGACAATCGCATCTGCGCAGATGTCTTTGATGGAGTAAATGTCGCGCGTCGTGTGAAAGGAGGCGCCGCTCAAATGCGCGCAGACTGCAAAGGCCACCAGGGAAGAGGCGATTGCGAACCAGCCAACGGTCCGCGGCAGAGGGCCGATGGGAACGATCATCAGGACGAAAAGGTAACCACCAATGTAAACAGAATCAGCGCCGGATAGACCCGCAATGGCGCCTGTGGCAGCCTCAAGATAGGTTCCGATAATGGTGAGCAGAATCAGAGATCGAAATTCGCTGCGAATCAGAAGGAGGCACAACGTCGACAAGCATGCGACGAGCGTCAGACCCAGCCGGAGATAGACGATGGCCGGCACATCGGGATGCAGCTCGCGGTCCGTGGGTATGTAGGGCAGCCAGATAAACAACGAAGCGATGGTCGCAAACCAGATGATGCGGTCACACTGCCGGTCCAGTTCACCGAGAAATGTGGCCGGCGCAACGCGGACGTTTTGCGGGGTCCCGTTTGTATCTTTCTTCATAGTGGCAGCTCGATCGTGAACGTAGTTCCGCGTCCGGTTTCAGTCCGGAAAGAGATCGCGCCTCCATGCGCATCAACCACGCTCTTTGCGATTGCCATGCCGAGTCCGGTGCCGCTTTTTTTGCCCTGAGTGACAAACGGCTCAAAGAGCCGGCCCCGGATCGATTCTGGAATTCCGGGACCATTGTCGTCTAACGTGAACTGAATTTGATTTGGTTGCCTGACAACTGCGATGCGAAATTCGCCCTTTTCCGGAAGAGCCTCAGCGGCATTGGCCGAGATATTTATGAGGACGCGCATGAAACGGTCCGGATCGAGCGATGCGAGCCCTCCGTCCTCCGAGCGAACCGAAAGCGAAATCTGCTTTGCTCGAAACATGGGGCTGATGGATTTTTCCAGCCGCGACACGTAGTCGGATAACTTTACCTGCCGCTTTTGAATCGAAACGGCTCCCCGGCTGAAGTCGAGCAGATCCTGAACCAGTAAGAGCATGCGGTCTGCTTCCTGATCAACGATGCTGAGTAATTCGCGGCGTTCCTCTCTGTTGATCGAATCGTCGTCCGCAAGCTCAACCGATCCTTTGATCAACGCTACGGGATTTTTCAAATCATGGACAATGCCCGCGGCCATGTCGCCTATCGTTGCCATCTTCTGCTTTTCGGCCAGTTCTTCCGTTGTGCGAATGATGCCGGCAACCTGATCGCTCAGGCGCACGAGGAAAGAGCGGTCGCGGCGGTTCACCGGCGCTTCCTGACGGGTCAGGAGGACGAGAATCCCAATCACCTGGCCCCGGAGGCGGAGCGGAAGGAGGATCATCCAGCTGTATTTCCAGAATTCGTAAAGAGCCCGGTCCGCCGGGTTTCCGTTCTTGATCAGGCGCGCCGACGGCAGCTGCACCAATTTCTGCATTTTTACTGCGCGCGCGAAAGCTCCCCTGGAATCCTTTAGTTCTATACTCTTGATAGCGGGCGGCAGCGTCTCTTTTTCGACCTGTAAACCATCGGCTGCGGCGAGGCGCAGGCCCATGGTCTCGCCGCCCGGATCCATGAGAAAGAGTCCAATCATGGTTTGTTCCATGCGTTCCCGCATTGCAAGATGGAGCGCGGCAATCACATCGCCCAGGTCGCGGCCTTCGTTTGCGCTTCGTGCCAGATCTGCCAGAAGCTCTGATTCGCGCAGCTGAAGAGTCAGGTCATGCTGTGCTGCTTCCGCATCCGACCGCGCCTGTTGAGCCAGGCTCTTCTGGGTCTCAACGTCGAAAAACATCGCCCGGACGGTCCGGGCGCCGATTGCCGCGAAAAGGAAGAAGAGGGCGCTGGAAAACAATAAAGACAGCGGTGTGGGAATCGCAGACTCACCGGTAAGCATGTTCACGCCTGGAATGATCCGGTAGAAGGTCAGGAGGCCGCTCGTGAGGAACAACACGGAAGCCAGAGCAATGGCGTAAAACATCAGCCACCGGTGCGGCAGGGTTGCTGTGATCAGGACCAATCCGATATAGGCTACAGCGAGAAAAGAAGAGATATTCCCGGTGACCAGGCTGACCAGGAAGACAAAGGAGTGGTCCATCGTCGCAGGAATCAGAGCCGACCATGGATGATCCTTTTCTATGAGCAGCCCGGTTTCGAGAAGGAGGACCCAGCCGACCGCAAACAGGACCTGTACCGCGACGAAAGGCAGAATCCAGGGCACCTGAAACACGAGCCCGGAAAGGGCCAGACCGAAAACAACGCGGCCAAGGTTTATGGGCCGGAGCCGTGCGACTTCTTCTTTCGCCTCACTGGACAAAGGTGGACTCCAGCTCTGCGCGAATCTGATTGAATGCGGCGTTCGGGAGAAGGCCGGCTTCGTCGGCGGAGAACTCCGGACGGATGCGATGCACGAAATACATGTCCACGTCGCCTTTTCCCTTCGCAGCGATCTTCCCGCGATACTCGCATGTGAAATAATTCTGAACCAGGTTGTAGGTTTCGCCCGAGATGTTTACTTTTCCAGGCTCGCCCGACGATTCCATTCTGCTCGCCATGTTTACCGTATCGCCCCATATATCGTAGGCGAATTTCCTCGTTCCGATGACGCCTGCAGTCACCGGACCCGTGTGGATCCCGATGCGGATTCGCCAGAAATCCATTCCGAGCGAAGCTTTGATTTCGCCGGCTGTCTTCATGAAGGATTGAAATTCGAGCGCTGCGAGGACCGCGTCGATTGCATGGGTCTGATTGACGCGCGGCAGTCCGCCTGCGCACATATAGGCATCTCCAATCGTCTTTAGTTTTTCAAGATGGTTGCGTTCGGCAACGGCATCAAACTGACTGAAGCAGCCGTCGAGTTCTTCCACGAGCTCGTCCGGAAGCATGTTCTGCGACACGGCCGTAAACCCCACCATGTCTGTGAAGAGAACCGTGACGGAATCGTAGAACAACGGTTCAACGCGGCCAGTATGTTTCAGTTCTTCCGCAACGGGCCCGGGAAAGATATTTGCGAGCAATTGCTCTGCTTCCGCGCGCGCGTCTGCCGTTTGCCTGAGGAGTTCGTTCGTCCGAATCGCGCCTGCAATTTGTCCGGCAAGTTTCTTACAGAAATCCAACTGTTGCCGCGTCAGGCGCGCCCGCGGCGGCCCCGAAAAGGCGAGAAGCCCAACCTGCTTTCCTTCTGCTGCCAGCGGAATCTGGACGAACCAGTCGAAGCCCCAGGCGTCATAAAGCCCGCGGTCGACCGGTGAGGAAGCAAGCCGCGCGGGATGGACCCTGGCAAAATAGCAGATCTTCTGCTTTCGCATAGTATGGTAGAAGCCGCCGCTTTCGTGGCGGAGCGGAATCGAACGGATATTCTGCGGGTAGCTGGAGGGATCGACCAGACGGGATTCCGAAAATCCGGCGCGGAATTCAAGATGTTTTGCTTCGGGATCCATAAGCCAGAGCCCGGCCTTGTCGGCGCCGAGTCTTTCCTGAAGCACGCGGGCCACTCTTTCTATGACGCGCTCGAGCTCGCGGCTTTCGTTTGCAGTGCGCGCCAGATCTGCGAGGATCTCGGCTTCTTCTCGATGGATCTGCGCGTTCAGAGTCGCTTTTTCGGATACGAGCCGCAGATCTTCAGCCTGCCGCAAGAGCCGCGAGGTCTGTACCGCGGCAGCGATCTGATCGCAGAAGCTCCAGATGGAGCGAATCTCCTCTGTAGTAAGCTTTCGCATGCCCGCGGAAGCCCACAGGACGCCAATAGTTTCTCTCTGAACGATCAGCGGGAAATGTGCGAACGATTTCAAATCCAGCGTCTTCGCGATTTGAAGATCGATGTCCGAGGGGCCATGCTCCGTGGTTTGCAGGTAATGCGGATTTTCCGGGCGGGGAGGCAGATAGAGCGGCTTCTGCTTTTTGTACGTTCTGAAAAGCGTGCCCGACTCCGGGCGAAGCGGAACGCGGAGATTTCTTGCAAAATCCTGTTGCTGCGGAGTCAGATTTCGCGTTGAGCTCGATTGCTCATGCCGCAGTTCTCCGGCCGAGTAATCCACGAGCTGCAAAACGAGATCTTCCATGCCGTAGGTCTTGCGCATGTGCTGAAAGATTCTCTCGGTCACGCTTTCCATATCAGGCGTTTCGTTGATCTGCCGCGAGATCGCGGAGAGAGAACTTGCCTCTTCGCGCGCTGTGTCGGCGTCGCGCAGCGCTGCCTCCATTTTGAGTCCCTGAACGAAGTTCGTGCGAATCTGAATTTCGATCACATATCCTGCAAGCATGCCGACGCAGTTCAAAGACAGGAGGACGAAGTTCGTGGTCAGGATTTCAGAAAATGAGTAGTTCGGATCGAGAAGAATTGCGGCGTCGTGGCTGACCACAATGAGATTGCCCAGAAGCAGCATGTAAGAGAAGCGGACCCGCGAGAGAGCATACACGAAAATCACGAGAATACTTGTGATTCCTGTTTCATAAAGCGGAGCGGCCCTGGTCGTAACCATCAGAGCAACGTGTCCTGCCTGACAGACCAGGCATGCGAAGACCGTCATCGTTTCGATGTTCTTTCGCGCAAATTCACGACGCGCCATCGTAAGCGTCAGAAGAGGACCGAGTCCAAATACTGTGACGGCAGCGCGGATTGCCGCAGCTCGCGCAAAGTCCAGAGGAAGCGCGAAGTAATCCAGAACTATGAATGCCGGGTACATGAACGTGCCAAGCCAGATGGCTGCTTTAGCCTGCAGATACATTCGTTCGCGATTTGACTGTCGGAACGCTTCTTCGGTCTCCGTATCAAGGAAGCGAAGCAGCCAGCGGTGCATCGCGTAAATCCCTGGTTGCGCTTTGCTCGCGATCGCAATCATGCGCGTCGGTCTCGCTCGTTGTCCGGTTTGCAGTGATAGGGCGTACGTAATTCTACGCTAACCGTTCGGTAGGTTGATTTTCCTGCAAACATCGGGAGCCCATGGGTCTGATCGGTTGGTACAATGCAAGGAATTTTAGACGGTCGGCTCCCCCCTGTTTGGGGGGTGGTCGTATTCACATTGTTAACTGCTTGACGATCGTCAGGGAGTCACTGAGTTTCTGACAAATGAAAAAGATCCTGCTCGTCGATGATCAACCCAACTTCATCAAAATGGTATCACTGAAGCTCGAGAAGATGGGGTTTACCGTTGTATCAGCCGAGAACGGGCGCATGGGTCTTGAACG